>CAZGKQ010000279.1:0-1576 GCA_964526125.1 uncultured Faecalibacterium sp. | reverse complement strand
AGAATCCCAGCGACTCCCCTACCAGAATTACATGAATTCTCCCCTGATGCCGCGAAAACCGCGTAATCAGGAACTGGCAGCAGATGGTGTCCGGCGACTTGCAGTCAAAGCACTTGCCCGTCTTCTTGCAGGGCGTGTCCACGTTAAAGCGCTGCGCGTTGGTGGGCGCGGCCACGTTTCTCGCGCGCTTCATCGCGCCGTCCAGATCATCGCAGACCTTGTTCATGCCGACGATGAACACCACCTTGCGCGGCCCCTGCGCGATGCAGGACACGCGGTTAGAATTGCCGTCAATATTGATCAGAATGCCATCGCTGGTCATGGCGTTGGCGCTGGACAGGAACACATCCGCGTCATAGGCCGCCATCAGCCCGGCACGGGGATCCATTTTGCTGCGGTCGATGTAGTGGTACTCCTCCGTTTGCAGCGCATCCACCAGCCCGATTTCCGTCGCGCTGGCGCAGCCGCCCATCGCAACGCTGCTCCCCTGCGGAATCAGTTCCAGCGCCTTTTTCAGCGCTTCCTCCTTCGTGGCGGCGTAATAGCCGGACATGTTGCGCGATTCCAGCCCCTTGATGACCGTCTGAGCCAGCAGTTCGTTGCGTTTGATGATGTTTTCGTTCATGCGTGATCTCCTCCTGTCAGACATGCGTCTGCTTTTTTCTTTTTCATTATAGCACGTTTTTCACCGCTGTGCCAGTCTTTTTGTCAATTCCGCCGCCACGCCGTTTTCGCAAAAATACCATCCTGCGATTGCAGAATCAGGCGTTTCATGGTACAATAGAAGCTGCGAGGTGAACAACTTGCTCAAGACACTGTATTGCAAAAAGTGCAACATGGACGTTCCCGAGGGGGAAGTGTGCCCCGTCTGCGGCAAAACGCCCCCGGCCAGCTCCCGGCGCGTGGCGTGGATGTACTCCCGGCAGCGTGCCTTTGACTGGATGTGCTGGAATGAGGTGATGCGCATTGCCATCCCCATTCTGCTAACCGCGACAGTCATTGCCGCTCTGCTGGAATTGCTGACGGGTGGACTGGCCGGGCTTCAATCGCTGTTGTCCGGCGGATTTCTGTGGGTGATGGGCATGCTGCTGCTGTTGATTGTGCTGGTCACATTCATCATTTTTGCGCTGGGCGGCGAGGATGAGCTGTTCTGCGTGGTGGACAGCCGCGGCTTTCATGTGCGCACAACGCTGCCCGACGCGAATCGGCTTAAGCTCTTTCTGCACGGGCGTTCCGCCGCACTGATGGACACGGCTGATGTGAACGGTCGCGTGATTCTGGAAGAACGCGACCTGGCGTGGACAGACATTGCGCGCGTGCAGCTCTGGACAGAAAAGCGCCTGATGCTGCTCTACGCGCCGCGCTGGTGGATGCGCCTTTCCCTGCCGATTCTGCTGGCGAAATGGAACGAAGTGCTGGTGATGACCGACGAAAAGCTCGGCAAAAAGAAGACGGTGGAACTGCCGTCCGACTGGCTTTCGCAGCTGCCGCCGCAGTCGCGAAAGCAGACCACCAGTCGCCGCAAAAAGCTGGATACGTCCATCATTCCGCCGCAGACCAGCCTGCCGCAGGATGA
>CAZGKQ010000278.1:0-1644 GCA_964526125.1 uncultured Faecalibacterium sp. | reverse complement strand
GTGACCGCACTCCGGGCAGAACTTGGGCGTTTCGCCGTCCGGCTCGTAGCCGCAGCTCTCGCACTTCACCTTTTCTTCCGGACGCGCAGCACCGCATTCCGGGCAGAATTTGCTCGTGTTGGTTTTGCCGCAGGTACACGTCCAGCTGCCATCATCAACCGGCGTTTCCACCGACACCGGAACGGTTTCCAGCTCTTCCGCCGTTTCCGGGTCATTAGCCTTCTCCACGCTGCCGGTCACGCGGTAAAGCACATACTCGCCATCGGTCGTGCGACCCGTCACCAGCGTGCCATCCAGCGAAATGTCCGGTGCGTACTTGAAACAGAACGGAACAACCGTTTCACCGTCCAGGCCGATGCAGCCCCACACGCCGTCGAGCTGCACTGCCAGAAGCTTCTGGCGCGCACGACCCGTGGACACGTCTTCGTACTTCGTGGACAGTTCGCCGCTGGTGGCGGTAATCACCAGATACTTGCCCATATTGTTCACGGCCACGAACGGTGCATTGTAGATAAAGCCCTTATAGCTGCCGGAATCCAGCTCATATTCCACCGAAGCCGTCACGTTGCCGCTTTCGTCCAGATAGCTCAGGCGACCCTTTTCATCCACCACCGCATTATAGCCGGAAGCAAACAGGCCCTCATCCGAATAGGCAATATCTGCATACTGCGGCGCCGCAATCTCCGTGCCGTCCAGCGCGATAATGCCCCAGACGCCGTTGCGCTTCACCGTCATATAATTCTGGCGGAAATACGCATAGTCATAGGACAGATCAGAGGCCAGCACATTGCCCTGCAAATCCAGCAATTCCTTATTCTGGGTATAATAAACCTTCTGCTCCACCTGATCCGCCGTCAGCGTGCAGCCGCTCGTGAAGGCTTCCTGCTGCGTCGGATTATGCAGCACGCCGTTCTTGGCGAAGGTATCGAATTCCGACCGCGAAACGTAGCCATCCCCCGTCACATCGGTGCGGTTGAAGTCAGAATCGAGCCAATACAGCGTATTGCTGGACGTTTTGATGGACAGATACGCCCCCACTGCGCCCGCGTTATAGGACGCAATATAGTCCTCACGTCCCAGCGAGCCGATCATTTTGTCCTGATAGACCACGTCGGTGCGAACGATGTTATAGTGATTTCCGCTGGAATCCTTATATTCGCCCACGTCGGAATCCGTCTTTTCCAGCACAAAGGCCAGCACCCAGTTTTCGTTCACGAACTGCATATCGCCATAGGCCATCGGCAACACTTCCTGCCCGGCGGCATTCAGCAGTCCCACGCAATTCAGGTTATCCGCGTTGCTGACATTCTGAACTTCCAGATAGCTGCCGTTCAGGCGTACCGTGATGTCCTTATAGGCCGCAGACAGTGCCGTTCCCTGCGCATCAAAAAGCTGATAGCCATCCGACGTGCGCGCCACATAGCAGTTCGTCGCCTTGCAGAGGGTGATACTGCGTTCCAGCGTCACTTCCTCCAACGAAACAGTTTCCGCCATGGCGCAGGAGACCAGCAGCACCAACACCAGCAAACCGGCCAGCATCTTCTTCATTTTCATCCATTGATTCCTCCATTCATCCTTTTTCGGATGTATTTCAATGCTATCCTATCATACTGAGCATCTGAAAGTCAATGAAATTTCTTCCTT
>CAZGKQ010000277.1:0-1645 GCA_964526125.1 uncultured Faecalibacterium sp. | reverse complement strand
TGCGCAGGGCGACAAAGGCGCGATCTGCGTCTGTTGATGCGGCAAACACGCCGAATACGGCGCTGCCGCTGCCCGTCATGAGGGCAGCACAGGCTCCCTGATCGCGCAGGGCGGCAATGGCCTGCTCAATTTCCGGGCGCAGGGCGGCACTGACGGGTTGCAGCACATTGCCAAGCGCCGCGCAGAGTGTAGGCAGATCGCCGGTGGCGAGCGCGGCCTGTGCGGTGTCGTTATCCGGGCGCTGCACCGTTTTCTGCGCGTGATAGGCGGTAAAAACGTCCCGGGTGGACAGTCCTTCGCAGGGCTGGAGGACGACCAGCGGATACAGCTGGGCACAGGGGAGGGACACCATCTGCTCGCCGATGCCAGTGGTGCGCGTCAATCCGCCGCGGATGCAGAACGGCACGTCCGCGCCCAGCGTCAGGCCGATGGTTTCCAGCTCCGACCGGGACAGCTTCAATTCCCAGAGCTGGTTCAGCCCGATCAGCACGGCCGCCGCGTCGCTGCTTCCGCCGCCCATCCCGGCACCGACGGGAATGTGCTTTTCCACATGGATTTCCGCGCCGAGGCGGCAGCCGGTTGCTTCTTGCAGCGCCCGGGCAGCGCGCAGCGCCAGATGGTGCTCATCCGGCGGAAGAAAGGGGGTTCCGCCTGTTGTCAGGTGCAGGGCAGGGGATTCAAGGCGCGTCAGGCGAATGTCATCCGCGAGCGTGACGCATTGCATCAGCATGTCCATCAGATGATAGCCGTCCTCGCGCTGGCCGGTAATGTCCAGCGTCCAGTTGATTTTCGCGCGTGCAGACAGATGCAGGGTGCTCATCGGGAAAAAACCTCCTTGGGTGGGATGATGCTCATGATTCTATCATACGCCGATTGGGTGGGATGCGCAAGGGGAAAACTTGATTTGCAGCGAATTCTGTGGTAGAATGATGGTGGAATACTTTCAAACATCAAAGGAGAAAACCGGTGAAAAAGCAGGATACAATTCCCGTTCTGGTCAAGCTGACCAGCCTCAGCCGTGATGAGGAAACAGAGACGGAGCCGATCCGGATGCTCTGCCGCGGCGAACTGAAAAAAACCCCCAGTGGTTATCTGCTGCGCTATCAGGAGGTGCAGGAGGCGGAAAATCCGTCGGAAGTCGTGACAGGCGATGTCATCATGTCCCTCTCGCCCCATCGCGTGACGATGAGCCGACCGGGCGAATATGGCACAGTGATGGTCTTCGTCCGCCAGCAGCGCTTTGAGAGCCTGTATCACACGCCGTATGGCGATATGCATCTGGGAATCTATCCGACGGAGGTGTTCTGTCAGGCCGACGACCACGCTGGCCGGGTGCATCTGGAATATCAGCTGGATATGCAGGAAAATTTCTCCGCCGTCAATGTCATTGATCTGGAATATCTGGCCGGGGAGGAAACCTGACATGCTCCGGGAGCAGCGTCAGGCGGTGCAGACGCTGTTGCAGAGCATACCGACCCGTCGCAGACCGGCGCTGCGCCGCAGCGATGATCCCAACGCGCTGCTGGCGACGGATCTGCCGCTGGTGGCGGATGCGCAGGAAGTGACGCGCTTCTGTGCGCTGTGCCGACAGGAAGGCTGGCGTGTCTGGTCATCCGGCGGATGGCTGCTGCTGGATCATGCGGTT
>CAZGKQ010000276.1:0-1660 GCA_964526125.1 uncultured Faecalibacterium sp. | reverse complement strand
AAAACCAATCAAGTGCCGCGCTCGCCAGAGCCGCGCACGACACGCACCAACGCGCCGCATCCGCGTCGCCACCTGCGCTCCCACGGGTTCCCCCAACCAGCTCGCGCTCGCCAGAGCCGCGGCGTCACGCAAAACCCGGTAACATGGGTGTTGATTTTCCCTCCATGCAAAACCCATCCGCATCTAAGGCAAAATTCCTTTCCACCAAATCCGCTTACGCCCCCCCAAAGGCAAAGCATAATTCCGAACCGATTGGTTCATCCTGTACCATGGTATTCCCGGCTGAATAAGCCGTGATACATAAAAGGTCATCCACACGGAGGAGTCCGAAAAGGACGCAAGCCGTGTGAGATAGAAATGAGGAGGTATTTCCCTATGAAAAAGCTGCTGGCTATGCTTCTGGCTGCTGTGATGGTGCTGTCCATGTGCAGCTGCGCGCTGGCTGACGACACGATCGCCCTGCGCGTGTGGGTCGGTGACAACCAGGATCTGCCGTGGATCGAAGGCGTGATCGCCAACTTCAAGGCGGCCAACCCCGATAAGAACTACGACATCACCGTGAGCATCCAGACTGAAGGCGACTGCTCCAAGGCCGTGCTGAACGACGTGACGGCGGCGGCGGACGTGTTCACCTTCGCTGACGACCAGTTCAACAGCCTGTACAACGCGGGCGCGCTGATGGAAGTGGTGGAGAACACCGACGAAATCATCGCTGCCAACGGTGGCGCTGAAGCTGGATCTGTGGTTGCTGCCACCGGCACGGACGGCAAGCTGTATGCTTACCCGGCCACCGCTGACAACGGCTACTTCATGTTCTACAACAAGGCGTACTTCACCGAGGAAGACGTGCAGACGCTGGACGGCATGATGGCCAAGGCTGCCGAGGCTGGCAAGTATGTCGGCTTCCCGATGAGCAACGCCTGGTACCTGTACTCCTTCTTCAAGGGTGCTGGTCTGGACATGCAGCTGATGGACGACGTGACCAACACCTGCAACTGGAACGCGACCGACACGGCCATCACCGGTGTGCAGGTTGTGGAAGCGCTGCTGGCCATCACCTCCAACCCCGGCTTCCGTGAGGCGGATTCCGATCCCTTCGTGGCCGGCGTGAAGGACGGCTCCATCATCGCCGGTGTGTCCGGCACCTGGAACGCCACCGTGGCTGAAGAAGCCTGGGGCGAGAACTACGCGGCTGCCAAGCTGCCCACCTACACCGTCAACGGTGAGCAGGTGCAGATGGCTTCCTTCGCCGGCTTCAAGCTGGTGGGCGTGAACCCCTACTCCGAGAACGTGTACGAAGCGATGATGTTCGCTCAGTACATGACCAACGAAGAGAGCCAGATCAGCCGCTTCGAACTCCGCGGCCAGGGCCCGTCCAACATCAACGCTGCTGCCTCCGATAAGGTGCAGGCTGCTCCGGCCATCGCTGCGCTGGCTGCTCAGTCCGCTTACTCCACCGTGCAGCGCGTGGGCGGCAAGTACTGGGATCCCGCTGCTGCGCTGGGCAAGATCCTGGTCAATGGCAACCCCGACAACATCGACCTGCAGACCCTGCTGGACAACGCTGTGGCTGGCATCACCGCCGCTGCTGACCTGTAATCTGTGACCATTGGGCCGCTCCGCTTTTCTCCAATCAGTTGGGCGGAGCGGCCTTTCTGGT
>CAZGKQ010000275.1:0-1667 GCA_964526125.1 uncultured Faecalibacterium sp. | reverse complement strand
CTGCGTGGGGGAATATGCTGTTTGGAGTTGTTGACTACTTCCAACAAGTCTTTGTTTGAAGTTCTGGGGGCTTTCCGGTCGCCCCCAGACCCCTTCGGCTGCCGCTTCCTGCATACAAAACTTTGCCTTGCTGATTCTTTGGAAAAAGCACACTGTAAAGAGAAAAGACTTTCTGTTCCGCAACAAATTTCCTGCAAAAAGTGAAAATTTTCTGTTCCGGAACAAGTCTTCTTCAAAAGTGGCGACCCGAAGGTTTCCAAAGGGCGACCGGAAAGCCCTTTGGCCGCGTCCGCAGACGCGGAATCCCTGCGCAGGGAAAGCATCCGAAATTTAGAGAGAAACCTTCTTTTCCAGCATCCAGCCGCAGCCGATGGCGCTGAGGAAGAACACCACCAGATCCAGCGCCCCATACAGCAGGAGCGAGGGAATCATGTCATTAAATCCCTGCACGACCGGTTCCATTTCCCTATAAGAGGCCGTGGTTTCGCTGACGGTGAAAACCAGCTGATCCACCGGATTGGGCAGCAGCCCCTGCACCTTCGTCAGCACAAAGTTCAGCCCCACAAAGACCAGCACGGCCACCAGCGTGCGCCCCTTCTTGTCGCGCAGGAGCGTGTGGCTGAGCGTGATGGCGAAATACGCCACGGCGAAGAAGGACAGGAGCGACAGCACCACCAGCACCAGATAGAACAGCACCGCCAGCGCGATTTGCCCCGTCTGCACGCCCTGCATGTTCAGCACCCGGTTGAAAAAGTCCAGCATCTCGCCCCAGCGCTGCTCTTTCGTCAGCATCAGCGACACATCCAGCACCGCCAGCGCCGCACAGATCGCGCCCATCACCAGGCCGTTGACGAAGGTATACAGATACTTGCTGGCCATGATTTTATAGCCGGAATTCGGTGTCATGAACAGCAGATAGGCGCTTTTCGCCTTCATCTCCGAGGAATAGCTGGTCACGCCGCGAATGAGCACAAACAGGAACGCCCCGTAGGTGGCGAGCATCAGCAGCACGGTGGAAATAATCAAATGTTCCGGATGTTCCTCCATCATCAGCAGGGCGGCGCAGAAGTAAATTTCCAGCACCCCGGCCACGCTCAGCAGCGCCAGCATCGCCGTGCGTGAGCGGCGGAACTCAACCTTCAGCAGTTTCCACATGTTCCTCTGCCTCCTTTCCGCCGTAAATGTCCAGATACAGGTTCTTCAGCGAGCCGTACTTTTCTTCCAGCGCCACGCGGTCGCCCAGCTTTTCCAGCACGCCGTTTTTCATGAAAACAGCCACGTCGATAAAGTCGTTCAGCTCGTCCACCAGATGGGTGGAAATGAGCATGGTACGACCGGCCTTGCGGTTGCGGATAATCTCATCCACCACCTGCTGGCGCGTGAGGATGTCCACGCCATTGAGCGGCTCGTCGAACATCATCAAATCCGCATTGCGGCTGAGCGTCAGGGCGAGGCGCAGCTTGGCATTCATGCCCGAGGAGAGGTTGCGCACCTTATCGCGCTCATTGAGATCCATGCGCTTGAGCATGTCCTCAAAGCGGCTGATGTCGAAATCATCGAAGAAATCGGCGTAGTAGCGCCCTGCGTCGCGGATGGTCATGTAGGGGTAGAAATAGCTTTCCGTGGGCATATAGGCGATGCGCGCCTTCGTTTTGGGGCCAATGGGC
>CAZGKQ010000274.1:0-1696 GCA_964526125.1 uncultured Faecalibacterium sp. | reverse complement strand
CCAAATCAACCATACATCAAAAATCAGGAGGAAATCAGCCAAATGGAAACGAATGCAAAGCTCTACAACGATCTGACGAAGATTCTGGTACGCCGCGAGGACATCCAGAAGGCGGTTAAGCAGCTGGGTGAGGAAATCACCCACGACTATGAGGGGAAGGATCTGGTCATGGTCTGCATCCTCAAGGGTGCGAGCGTGTTCTTCTCCGACCTCATCCGGGAAGTGGATCTGCCGGTGACGCTGGACTTCATGGCGCTGTCCAGCTATCGCAATTCCACAAAATCCTCGGGCGTGGTCAATCTGGAAAAGGATCTGTCCGTGTCCATCAAGGGACGCGATGTGCTGATTGTGGAGGACATCGTGGACAGCGGCAATACGCTGTTCTACCTGAGCAAGTACCTCATGGGACGCGGCGCATCGTCCATCCGCATCGCGACGCTGCTGGATAAGCCGGAGCGCCGCAATCCGGAGCATGACCTGGCGGTGGATTACCACTGCTTCAAGATTCCGGACGAATTCGTGGTCGGCTACGGTCTGGACTTTGCGGAAAAGTATCGCAATCTGCCGGACATCGGCGTGCTGGACAGCCGCGTTTATGGCGCAGCGCATGAGTAAGCGGAAAAAAATCGCATACGCTGGCTGAATGAGGAACAAAAGTGGGGCGTGATTCGTTGCATAAAAGGAAGACCGATGGCATACGAACGCCCTCGCAGACGCGCAGGGAGAGCCTCTCTGCGCGTCAGGCATGGAAGGAGGACTTAGTCCATTGAAGAAGAATCATGGCATGTTGGGTTATGTGCTGGTGCTGGGAATTTTGGTGCTGACGCTGTCCTTCATGCTCGGCGGCTTTGGCAGCGGCACGCGGGATCGCCGCGTCACCTATCCGGAGCTGCTGGAGCTGATAGAGAACGGCAAGGTGTCGGCAGTGGCCATTCGCGGTACGTCGCTGGTGGGTATCACGACGGACACGAAGGTCGCCGATGCTGATTTCCCGGAGAAAAATTACGATTTCGAAACCGTCATTGGCGCTGATTTTATTGAAACCGTCCGCCAGATGCAGGCGGCCAAATTGCAAAAGCCGCTGGATGAAGTGTCGGTGAGCGACCTGGACTTCACCGTGCAGTACCGCGCGGCGCTGACCACCCCGTGGTGGTATGAGCTGATTCCGCTGGGGCTGACGCTGGTGGCCTGTGGCGGCATGTTCTGGCTGATGATGCGCGCCCAGGGCGGCGGCAACGGCAAGGTGATGAACTTTGGGCGCAGCCATGCCCGGATGAACGACCCGAGCAAGAATAAGGTCACATTCGCCGATGTGGCCGGTGCTGAGGAAGAGAAGGAAGAACTGAAGGAAATGGTGGACTTCCTGCGCAACCCCAAGGCGTATATCGACATGGGCGCACGCATCCCCAAGGGCGTGCTGCTCATCGGCCCGCCCGGCACGGGTAAAACGCTGCTGGCCAAGGCCGTGGCCGGTGAGGCCGGTGTGCCCTTCTTCTCCATTTCCGGCTCCGACTTTGTGGAGATGTTCGTGGGTGTGGGTGCCAGCCGCGTGCGTGACCTGTTTGATCAGGCCAAGCGTGCTGCGCCCTCCATCGTCTTCATTGACGAGATTGACGCGGTGGGTCGTCACCGCGGTGCCGGACTGGGCGGCGGCCACGACGAGCGCGAGCAGACGCTGAACCAGCTCCTGGTGGAG
>CAZGKQ010000273.1:0-1698 GCA_964526125.1 uncultured Faecalibacterium sp. | reverse complement strand
GCACGCGCCAGATTCTGCGTATAGCGCTTGATGAAGGTCTTCTTCACGCCCGGTGCCATGCCGTAGTCAAAGTCGACGATGGCCTGACCGCCGTGCTGATCGTTCTGATTGGCCTGAATCGCGATGCACGCCAGCGCCGAATAGGAGGTAATGTCCTGCGGCTCGCGCAGATAGCCATGCCCCGTGGAGAAGCCGCCGCGGAACAGGGTTTTCAGCTCAATCTGGCAGCAGGTCGTCGTCAGCGTGTAAAAGTCCATGTCATGGATGTGGATATCGCCATCCATGTGCGCCTGACCAAACCGGGGATCCATGACGTATTTTTCATAATACTGCTTGGCACCCTCGCTGCCGAATTTTAGCATGGCGCCCATCGCCGTGTCGCCGTTGATGTTGGCATTTTCGCGCTTGATGTCCGATTCGCTGGCATCTTTGAACACGATGTCGCCAAAGGTGCGCATCAGCCGGGAATTCATCTCGCGCACGCGGCTGCGCTCTGCGCGGTAGAGGATATATTCCTTGGCCGTCTGGGTGAAGCCGTTGTTCATCAGCACTTGCTCCACCATGTCCTGCACCTGCTCCACACTGGGGCTTTTGATTGATTTGTCCTCCGACAGCTTCAAAACCACTTCATCGGCTAGCTTCGTGCTGATTTCGTGACCCTGCTCCTGCCCTGAAGCCTGAAATGCGGCGAAGATCGCCTGCTCTATTTTTTCCCGCTCAAAGGGAACCTCGCGGCCATCCCGTTTGAGAATCACGTCAATGCTCATGGATGCGTGCCTCCCGTTTCTTTTTTCCTTTTTTCTTCAGGGAATTACTGAAAAGCCGCATCGCGGCATCAAGGCACTACAAATTGTGTGCCTTTTCCATTCATCATGCAACATCTTGTGTCTCCATTTGTCGCACGTCAGTTATCATACACCATCAGCAGCGTCCTTGTCAATGCCGAATCTGGTCGCATTCTCTGCCTGAATAAGCGAACAAAATGCGAACGCCAGCCGCAACCCCTCCATTCTGGCCAGTTTCCCCATTTCTCTGCGAAAATCACGAAATCTGCGAAAATGAACTTTTTTCTGCCGCTGGACGGCGCTTGCTTTCCGTAACGGGGTGTGGTATCATGGTTTTCATCGCCAGATTTCCTTTGCATGGGAATCTCATTTTCCAACTTTCGCGCAAGGAGGAAGCCCCATGTCCGACAGCAGCCGTTTTTTTCAGAACCGTGCCTGTCCTTATTTTCCCTGCCACGTTGGCATTGCCCCGGAGGAGTTCAACTGCCTGTTCTGCTACTGTCCGCTCTATGCGCTGGGACGGCACTGCGGCGGCGCATGCGTCTATCTGCCCTCCGGATGCAAGGATTGCTCCGGCTGCGTGTTTCCGCATCGCCGGGAGAATTACGACCGCGTGCTGGCGCGCTGGCAGGATCTGCAATGCGTGGTGGCGCTGGTGGATGCGCAGGAAAACATCCGCCAAAATCCAGCCGAAACGCCATTGACGAACGACCCCATTGCGACTATAATAGAAGGCGACAAATGAATAGCCGGTGTATCTGCGCAGCGATGCGCGGCCTGCTGCCGTCTGAACGCAGGTCATAGGAATACGGATGAAAGTTCCGAGCTATCCCAGTAACCGTGAAGCTGACGAAAGCGCGTTGGCCTTGTGCCATCAGGAAGCCACTGCGAAAGCGGGAAGGTGCGCTGAAGC
>CAZGKQ010000272.1:0-1703 GCA_964526125.1 uncultured Faecalibacterium sp. | reverse complement strand
TTATGATGAAGGATCTGGTGGTCATAGGCGGCGGCCATGCAGGGTGCGAAGCGGCGCTGGCCGGTGCGCGCATGGGGCTGGATACGCTGCTATTGACGCTGAACATGGACGGAATCGCCCTGATGGCCTGCAATCCCGTCATTGGGGGCAGCGCAAAAGGGCATCTGGTGCGTGAAGTGGATGCGATGGGCGGCGAAATGGGTCGCGCGATTGACGATACCTTCCTGCAAAGCAGAATGCTCAACATGTCCAAGGGGCCGGCGGTGCATGCCCTGCGTGCCCAGGCGGACAAGCAGCAGTATCAGAATCGCATGCGCACGGCGCTGATGAGTCAGCCGAATCTGACGGTGCGTCAGGGAGAGGTGGCGGCCATCAATGTTGAAAATGGCCGCGTGACCGCCGTGACGACCACGACGGGGCAACATATTTCCTGCAAGGCGGCCGTGGTGGCCTGTGGCGTGTATCTGCGCAGCCAGATTATTATCGGGGAAAGCATCACGCCCGGTGGCCCTCAGGGACTGATGAGCGCACCGAAGCTGAGCGCCAGTCTGGAGGAAATCGGGTTTCCGCTCCGCCGTTTTAAGACGGGCACACCGGCACGCATCGACGTGCGCACCATTGATTTTGACGAAATGACACCACAGCCGGGCGATGAACCGGTGACACCCTTCTCCTTCCTGACGGACAGGGTGCTGCACAACACCTATTCCTGCTATCTGACCTGGACAACGCCGGAAACGCATGAGATTATCCGGCGAAATCTGCACCGTGCGCCGCTGTATTCCGGCAAAATCCACGGCATCGGCCCCCGGTACTGCCCGTCCATTGAGGATAAGGTGGTCAAATTCGCCGACAAGGAGCGCCATCAGGTGTTTCTGGAGCCGGAAGGCATGCAGAGCCGCGAATGGTATGTGCAGGGCATGTCCACCTCGCTGCCGGAAGATGTGCAGTGGGAGATGTACCGCTCCGTACCGGGGTTGCGCCATTGTGAGCTGACGCGGCTGGCCTATGCCATTGAGTATGACTGCATCGACAGCCGCCAGCTTCGTCCGACGCTGGAAAGCCTGCATGTGCAGGGGCTGTTTTTCGCCGGGCAGATCAACGGTACCTCCGGCTATGAGGAAGCGGCAGCGCAGGGGCTGCTGGCCGGGATGAACGCGGCACTGACCGCGCAGGGAAAGATGCCGGTGGTGCTGACGCGCGATCAGGCCTATCTGGGCGTGCTGACGGATGATTTGACGACCCGGGGAACGGACGAACCGTACCGCATGATGACCAGCCGGGCGGAGCATCGCCTGTCGCTGCGGCAGGACAATGCGGATCTGCGCCTGACAAAGCTGGCCTATGAAGCCGGTCTGGCGACGAAGGAGCGCATGGAACGCACGGAGCGTAAGGCAGCGCAGACGGCACAGCTGTTGGGTGAACTGCGTCGGCTGAAATATACGCCGGGCGTGGCGCTTGACCCATGGCTGGAAGCGCATGGGCAGCCCAAAGCCATGACGGGCGTCAGCGCAGAGGAGCTGCTCAGGCGGCCGGAAATCACGATGAAGGAGCTGGCCGACCTGACACCGGAATTGGCGCAGTTTGACAGGGCAGCGCAGGAACAGGCGGAAATCTCCGTGAAATACGCCGGGTATCTGGGACGGCAGGAAACGCTCATCCGCCATGCACGGCAGATGGAAGAGATGCGTCTGCCGGACGAT
>CAZGKQ010000271.1:0-1725 GCA_964526125.1 uncultured Faecalibacterium sp. | reverse complement strand
CTGGGCGCGCACCTGAGAAAGCAGTTCCTCAGTGCAGCCGGAGTGGGTGATAAAAACGCGATTACGCCGAGCATGCAACAGATCGTCACGCATGTCCTGCACATAGGTGGTGATGGAGCGCTCCAGCGAGCCGCGGTACTTCTTGTCCACCAGCATTGCGCCGTCGGAAACGACGATTTTCGGATGCAGCTTCAGGACGCTGCCAACCAGTGCCGCTGCGCCGCTGCACCGTCCGCCACGATGGAGGAAGGTGAGCGTATCGACCACGAAGGAGGCACGCACCTGCGGAATCAGCTGCTGCACATGGGCAACAATGTCCGACGCCGGACGACCGGCCTGCGCCATTTCCGCCGCTTCCAGCACGAGCAGACCAATGCCGGTGGACAGATTGCGGCTGTCGATGACGTGAATGCGATCCGTTACGCCCATCTCCGCCGCTGCCTCGACCATGTTGGCATAGGTGGAGGACATCTGCGATGAAATAGAAAAGACGATCAGCTCCTCATGGGTTTTCAGGTGCTGCTTATACAGCTGCTGAATGGTCCAGACGTTGGCACAGGCGGTGGAAGGTGCCTGCTTGGTGGTGTTGGACCATTGATAAATTTCGTCTGGCGTGATGTTGACGCGATCCTCATAGAGTTCATCGCCCAGCCGAACCATCAGGGGCAATAGGGTAATATTGTAGCGATTCAGCAGCGCCTGCGACAGGTCACAGGTACTGTCTGAAATGATCTTGACCATGCGTTGTGTTCACTCCTGTTCCGTCAGATCATTGAAAAATAAAATAGGTACAGAATCATTCTATCATTCCGGCGATACTTTGTCAACCATTGCAATCTGCTTTAGGGTGTGCTATGATGAAAGCGCCGCCCGGAGCGCGGAAAAAGATTGAGGGAGAAAGCACAGGAGGAGCAGGGCACATGGAGCAGAACAGGTGGGTCAGCATATGGGGCAACGCGGTCAGCGTGGGGGAGAATCGTCCGGAGCGCTATGCACGGAATATCACGCTGCGTTATCCGGTGCATGTGCCGTTTTCCGGTTCGGCGCTGCGGCTGACGTTTGACAACTACTGCGGCACGGAGCCAATCACGCTGGAAAAGGTGACCATCCGGCAGGGGAGTACATTCTGCCCCGTAACATTTGGCGGATTGCGCCGATGCGAAATTCCGGCGGAAAAAAATGCGGTTTCCGATCCGCTTCCCCTGACCGTGTCAGCAGGAGAAACGCTGGATGTGAGCTTCTATTTGCAGGACTTTACGCTCATGCGCAGTGCCGTGTTCACCTGCGGACCACTTTCCGGCGGCTGGTATGCCAATGGCGACGAAACGGAGACGGTCAAACTGCCGGTAGACACCTCACGCGCGACGCATATCAACTATTTTCTCAGCAACGTATCGCTGCTCACAGCCGGGGAGAACCGCGCGATTGTCTGCTATGGCGATTCCATCACGGCGCAGGACTGGCCGGACGACCTGCAACTGCAATGCCAGGCAGAGGGCTTTGCGCACACGGCCATTATCCGCCGCGCCACCAGCGGCTCCCGGATTCTGCGCGAATATCACTGCCTGACGTATGAATCCTACGGCCTGATGGGCAGTCGGCGCTTTGCCCACGAGGTGCCGACAGACGGGGCGGACACGGTGATTATCCAGCAGGGGATTAACGACATCATCCACCCGGTGGGCGAGGAGGTCAACATTTTCCGCCCCATGAGCGATCTGCCGA
>CAZGKQ010000270.1:0-1728 GCA_964526125.1 uncultured Faecalibacterium sp. | reverse complement strand
GAGATTTCGCCCAGTCGTCCTTCTTCACGAAGTTCCGCAATGGCCTGATTGATCGCTTCCAGCAGGGATTCGCTGTCGTGATCCTCGGTTTTGCGTGTCGGAATCGCCACAATGCTTGCTTCTTCCGTCAGCGCCACAATCTTGATGTTTGCTTCGGGACGCTGCTGCATGTAGTAAGCAATCGACACCTCGCTGTTCAGCGTCGCATCTGCCCGGCCATAAATGACCTGCATGATGGTCTGATCCAGCGTATCCACGCCGACAGCCTCTGCGCCGTATTCTTCCGCCAGAATCATATAGGTGCTGGCAATCGAATTCGCCGTCTTCTTGCCCTTCAAGTCTTCAAAGCAGGTGATGCTTTCGTTGTCGCCGCGCACAACCAGCGCCGTGCGGTTGTACGCATACGGCGTGCTGAAGTTGTACTTTTCAGCACGGCTGTCGATCACATCAATGCCGTTGGCCGCAATGTCATAGCGGCCAGAGTCGATGCCGGCCAGAATGCCGTCCCACTCCACGGTCACAAAAGTGGCCTTCACGCCCAGTTTTTCCGCAATGGCCTGTGCAACCTCCACGTCAAAACCCACGAGCACGCCGTTTTCATCCTGATACGTCCAGGGCGACCAGGTTCCCTCGGTCGCAATCACAATTTCGCCCTTTTCCCGAATCCGCGCCAGGTGATCCTTCGTTTCCTCCGCCAGTGCCGCCGTTCCCAGCAGCATCAGCAGTGCCATCATCAGCGCCATCATCCGTTTCATCATTTTCATGCTCCTTTCCTGATTTGGGAGACACGGGGCTTTTTGCCGTGCTCCTGTATGAAAAACCGGTTCATCCCGGATTTTCAGCTTCTTTTCATTTCGCGCACCATCAGGTATTCCCCCAGCATCGTCCCGTTTTTCAGGCGAATCGCGTTGGGATGCAGCGCCACGATGCGGAAACCCATCTTTTCGTACAGCGCCCGTGCCCGGGTGTTGCCTTCCACAATTTCCAGCTCCATTTGCAGGATGTTTTCATTTTCCCCGGCAATGCGAATCATTTCCTCAAACATGGCCGTTCCGATGCCCAGATTCCAGAATTCCTTCAGCAGGGCAATGCCCACAACCGCCCGGTGACGTGTCTTGATTTTCTTTCCCCATGATACCTCGCAGTTCCCGGCCACTTTGCCATCCACCAGACAGACGATTGCCATCTCACTGTCAGATTGCGCCCAGCGCTCGAAAATTTCCTTTTCCATTTCCGGCGTATACCGGTCGCATTCCTCCGGATAGCGGATGATGAACTCCGTCTCCTCCGCCGTTTTCCGGAGATAGTCGAGCATTCCCGGCACATCCTCTTCCCGTGGACTGCGCAGAATCGCCTCCCGGCCATCCTTGAGGCGAATCGTCTTTTCTGCTATCTGCATTGCATTTTCCTCCTTTCAGGCGCGCACTTTACGCGTGCTGGTCAATTTTGCGCAGGAATTCCCTTGTCCGCTCCTGCCGGGGCGCTGTGAAGAATTCTGCTGCGCTGTTTTCCTCCATGATGTTGCCGTCCTCCATGAACACCACGCGGTTGGACACATGGCGCGCAAAGTTCATTTCATGCGTCACCACCAGCATCGTCATGCCTTCCTCCGCCAGCTGCCGCATCACCGCCAGCACCTCGCCAATCAGCTCCGGATCCAGCGCGGAAGTCGGTTCGTCGAAGTAGATGATTTCCGGATCTGTCGCCAGCGCACGGGCAATAGCCACG
>CAZGKQ010000269.1:0-1738 GCA_964526125.1 uncultured Faecalibacterium sp. | reverse complement strand
GGTGGGAGCCCCACTGGCGGCGACCGGAAAGCTGCCAGCGAGGCTCTCGCCCCCAGAACTCCGGAAAAAACGATTTTGAAGTTGTTATCAACTCCAAAAAATATTTTCCATCTGCACCTATAACGAAGAATTGAGGAAAACAGATGAATTTTCTCTTTGGCGCTGCCTACTACGATGAATACATGCCCACCTCTCGCATCGACACCGACTTCCGCCTGATGCAGGAAGCGCACATGAACACCATCCGCATCGGCGAATCCACCTGGGCGACCTACGAGCCCGTCGAGGGGCAGTTCGACTTCACCCACCTCATCCGCGTGCTGGATAAAGCCACCGAATATGGCATGCAGGTCATCGTCGGTACGCCCACTTACGCCGTTCCGGCCTGGCTCGCCGCCAAAGACATCGGCGTGATGGTCGATTCCCACGCTGGCCGTCCCCGTTACGGCGCACGCCAGCTCATGGACATCACCAACCCCACTTACCTCCGCCACGCCGAACGCATCATCCGCAAACAGCTTGAAATTGCTTCGCGCTACCCCTGCGTCATCGGCTACCAGCTGGATAACGAAACCAAGCACTACGATGTCTGCGCGGAGGACGTGCAGCGCCGCTTCCGCGAGCAGCTCCGCCAGACCTACGGCACGGTGGAAAATCTCAACCGCGCCTTCAACTTCCACTACTGGTCAAACGCGATTGGCCGCTGGGAAGATTTGCCGGACGTGCGCGGCACCATCAACGGCTCCTACCGCGCCGCGTTCGAGCGCTTCCAGCGTCGCCTCGTCACGGACTTCCTGCACTGGCAGGAGCAGATTGTGCGCGAATACCTCCGCCCGGAGCAGTTCCTGACGCACAATTTCGACTTTGGCTGGAAAGGGCATTCCTTCGGCGTGCAACCGGACGTGGCGCACAATGAAGCCGCCCACGCCGTGACACTGGCCGGATGCGACATCTATCACCCCATGCAGAAGCGCCTGACCGGCGTGGAAGCCGCCTTCTGCGGCAGCCTGACGCGCTGCCTGAAGGACGCACGCTACCTCGTGTGCGAGACGGAAGCGCAGGGGTTTCCGGAATGGACGCCCTACCCCGGCCAGCTCTACCAGATGGGCATGATGCACGCGGCGCAGGGCGCATGCGGCGTGATGTACTGGCACTGGGCCTCGCTGCACAACGCCTGTGAAACCTACTGGAAGGGCGTTTTGAGCCACGACCTGCAACCCAACGACATTTACCGCGAGGCCGCCGTGCTCGGGCGCGACCTGCAAAAGCTGTCGCCGCTGCTGGATTCCGCCGTTCCCACCAGCCGGATTGCGCTGCTGGTCAGCAACGAGGCGCTCACCGGCCTGAAAATCTTCCCCCTGCCCGGCGGCTATCAGTACAACGACATCGTTCGCTGGATGTTCGATGCGTGCTATCACCTGAATCTGCCGGTGGACGTGGTGTTTTCCACCCACGCGCTGGACAGCTACGACCTGCTGCTCGTCCCGGCGCTCTACGCCGCGTCCGATGCGCAGCTGGCCGACATTCGTGCCTTCGCCCAGCGCGGTGGACACGTCATCGCCACCTTCAAAACCGCCTTCGCCGACGAGACGCTGACCGTCCGCCACGACCTGCAACCCTTCGGCCTGACGGAGCTGTTCGGCCTGCACTATCAGACCTTCGCCGCCCCCGACGGCGACTGCCTTGAGGACGGCAGCGCCATCACCTGCTTCATGGAACTGCCGGAAGTCACCACGGC
>CAZGKQ010000268.1:0-1754 GCA_964526125.1 uncultured Faecalibacterium sp. | reverse complement strand
TAAGGAAGGAAAGCAACCATGAAAATCAAGATGCCCGAAAAGCTGTTCCGGGTGAATCGGTGGCAGCGGAAAACGAAAATCGTCGTCAGCGTGGTGCTGCTGGTGCTGCTGGTCGTGGGGATTTTGTCAACCATGATGCCCACACGCGAGGAGATGCTGGCGCAAACCTCGCAGGAAATTCAACAGCGCCTGGAGGAAGATGCGCAGAACACACGCAAGCGCCTGACCATTTCCTATAATCCGCTGTTCTGCGTCAGTTATCTGTCTGTGTCCAGCAGCGGCAAAAATCCCATTTCGGAAAGCTATCTGGGCTTTGCCAATCAGGTCATTCCGGCGGATGAAGGTGCGCTGAAAGTGGTTGGCGAAATGGTCAACTACACCTATCGCATGCTGGGTGGCGGTCGAAACCTGATGTATGGCGCAAAGCTGACTATCCTGCTGACGACCATCACCGTGTTTTTCGGCCTGATTCTGGGTACGCTGCTGGCGCTGGGCAAGATCAGCAAATTTAAGCCCCTGAGCAAACTGTGCAGCGGATATATTTTCTTCTTCCGCGGTACGCCGTTGCTGATTCAGCTGTTCGTGATTTACTTCACCATGCCCAAGCTGCTGGATTTCTCCTGGACGGGCATTTTCAGCGCCTATGGCACGGATGCAACCTACATGGGGTCTTTCCTGGCCTCCTGTATCACCTTCAGCCTGAATTCCGGTGCGTACTGTGCGGAAATTGTCCGCGCGGCCATTGAGTCCATTGACAAGGGACAGCATGAGGCGGCCAAGGCGCTGGGCATGAATTATGCGCAGACCATGCTGCACATTGTGATTCCCCAGTCCGTCCGCCGGATGATTCCCCCGGTCTGCAACGAGTTCGTCATGATTCTTAAGGACGCATCGATTGTCTTTGCTATTTCTTTGCAGGACATTACGACGGTGGCCAACAACATCCGCACCAGCGAAGGCTCCAATCTGGTCTTCATCCCTGCGCTGATTATCTATCTGATTATCACGGCGCTGTTCACGTTCATTTTCAACAAAATTGAGAAGAAATTCTCGGTGTATGAATAAGGAGGGACTTTCATGGCAAATACACAGATGCATGAACCGTTCATGCTGGAAACACAGCACGTCAGCAAGCATTATGGCAAGCTGGAAGTCCTCCGCGACATCAATTTGCAGGTCAGCAAAGGCGAAGTGATCTGCCTGATCGGCCCATCCGGCGCAGGAAAATCGACGTATCTGCGCTCGCTGAATCAGCTGGAAACCATCTCTGGCGGAAAAATCTTCATCAAAGGCCATCTGCTGCTCCACCGGGAGAAGGATCACACGGTGGAACGCATCGACAAAAAGACCCAGCAGGAGCTGCTGCTGGAAATGGGCATGTGCTTTCAGCGCTTCAACCTCTTTCCGCACAAAACGGTGTTGGACAACGTGATGATGTCCCCCGTGATCGTCAAAAAGGCGGACAAGGAGCAGGTGCGTCAGGAAGCGATGGTGCTGCTGGATCGCGTGGGGCTGAAGGACAAGGCCAATGAGTATCCCAACCGCCTGTCCGGTGGACAGCAGCAGCGCGTGGCCATTGCCCGTGCGTTGGCCATGAAGCCGGAAATCATGCTCTTTGACGAACCCACCTCCGCGCTTGACCCGGAGCTGGTGGGCGAGGTGCTGGGTGTCATGAAGGATCTGGCGTCCGAAGGCATGACCATGCTCTGCGTGACGCACGAAATGGGCTTTGCCAAGGAAGTCGCCAACCGGGT
>CAZGKQ010000267.1:0-1779 GCA_964526125.1 uncultured Faecalibacterium sp. | reverse complement strand
GCCAAAACGGCGGAGGAAGAAGGCTTCCCGGCGCTGGCGCACAAGTTCCGCATGGTTGCCGCGATTGAGAAGATGCACGAGGAGCGCTATCGGAAGCTGCTGCACAATGTGGAGATGCAGGAAGTTTTCCAGAAGAGCGAGGTCAAGGTCTGGGAATGCCGGAACTGCGGCCATATCGTCGTGGGCGAGCAGGCTCCGGAAATCTGCCCGGTGTGCGCCCATCCGCAGGCGTATTTTGAAATCCACGCGGAGAATTATTGATAAATGACAGACGGCTGATGCGTAAACAGGGCGCATCAGCCGTTTGCGTGTTTTACCAGTTAATTTCCCGTGGCATTTTCATTTCCAGCTCTTGATTTTTGACGGAAACGCGCATGCCCGGTGCGATGGAGTGCGTGATGAAGGCATTGCCGCCAATCACGGCATCGTGGCCGATGACGGTATCGCCGCCCAGCACGGAAGCACCGGAATAAATCGTGACCCGGTCGCCGATGGTGGGGTGACGGCGATGGCCGCGCAGACTCTGTCCGCCGCGCGTGGAAAGCGCACCCAGCGTCACGCCCTGATACAGCTTGACGTTATCGCCAATCACAGTGGTTTCGCCCACGACGATGCCGGTGCCGTGGTCGATGAAGAAATATTGCCCAATGGTGGCGCCGGGATGAATGTCGATGCCGGTGCAGCTGTGGGCATACTCCGTCATGATGCGCGGAATGAGCGGCACTTTCAGCAAAAACAGCTCATGCGCCAGCCGATTGACCGTGATGGCCAGCAACCCCGGGTAGGCAATGATGATTTCATCCAGGCTGGTTGCGGCAGGATCCCCGTCGTAAAACGCCTGAAGGTCGGTGGAAAGCAGGGCGCGGACGTGCGGTATGGTTTCCAGAAAGCGCAGGGTCAGCATCTGTGCCTGCTGGTCGATGTCGGCGGCTGTTTCCGCTGTGACGCTCACGCCGCAGCGCAGGGCGATGGCAATCTGCTTCTTCAGGTGATAGGCCGTGTCCTCAATCAGTGCGGACAGGGAATGTTCCGCGTGAAAGGCGCGATAGGTCGGGTCACGGAAATAGCCGGGAAAAACAATCCGGCGCAGCTTGGCAATCAGCTCAATGATACCATCTCGGTCGGGCTGATTGAACGGCTCGATGCGGTCAATGGGTCTGGACAGCGTGTAGTCGTCAAGAATGGCCTTCGTCAGGCTGGAAATGTGAGATTCCAAAAAAGTGTCGGCCATGCGGAAAACCTCCTTTTCCATACGGAGAACTTCCTTAATATCCTCCATCAAAACGCCAAAACGCAAAAAAATCAGAAAACATGAGGAATTCTATTGTACACCGGAAAAGATGGCTGTGTCAATTCCCTTGCGCATTTTGGGAAAGCGTGCTATACTTTTTTACGGAATCCTCGAATGCAATGCCTGTGCAATTCTTGCGTGGAATTCACAGGAGGAATGTGGAAAGGAAGGCATGCAGAGCATGAGACAGCAATTAACAGTACTTCGCCGTGCCATGGAAGCGCATGGCATAGACCTGTATATGATTCCTACGGATGATTTCCACGCATCGGAGTATGTGGGGGAGCATTTCTGTGGACGACACTATGTCTCCGGCTTCACGGGAAGCGCCGGAACGCTGGTGGTGACGGCGACGGAGGCCGGTCTGTGGACGGATGGCCGCTACTTCATTCAGGCGGCACAGCAGCTGGAAGGCAGCGGCATCACGCTGCGAAAGATGGGGGAGCCGGATGTGCCCACCATCAAGGACTATGTGACGCAGACCATGC
>CAZGKQ010000266.1:0-1780 GCA_964526125.1 uncultured Faecalibacterium sp. | reverse complement strand
TTGTCGCCGGGGATGCGATTCAGTCCATCACCTTCTCCGATGCCATCACCGAGGCTGGCACGGCGGAAGCCACTGTCGTCAGCCTGACCATCGTCAACGCGCAGGGCGAGGACGTGACGGGCTGCTACGCGCTGTCCGTCACGCCGGGTTCGCTGACGATTGCGCCGATTTCGCTCACTTCCCGTGCCGTCTTCCTGCTCTGGGATGACAACGACAATCAGGATGGTCTGCGCGGCGCTGTCACGGTGGAACTGACGGCCAGTGCCGGGGGCGCATCGATTCCCCTGTCCACGCTGGCCAGTCTGGCGGCCAGTGGCGCTTCCGCCAGCATGACGCAGGAAGCCCTGCACACCTTCACAGAAGACACGGTCTTTTCCTACGCCGCGCTGCCCGTTTACCTGAACGAAAGCGACGCTTCCAGTATCATCACTTACACCATTCAGGTAGTTTCCGCGCCGGAGGGCTACACCGTCAGCGAAAACGAGGACGCGATTCAGCTCACCCACACGCCAGCCACCATGTCGCCGACCGTCACTGTCGTTTTTGACGACCAGAGCGACCTCTACGGCCATCGAAAAGCGATTTCGCTCACCATTTCCGCTTCGGCGGACGGCTCCAACGTGCCGTGGCGGCGGCTGCTTTCCTCCTGCGCCAGCGGCAGCATCATGCCGCAGACGAACCAGCTGACCATCCCTGCCAGTGGCGAAAATCAGGTGCAGCAGACGCTGAACAATCTTCCCTGCTATTACGAGGGACAGGCGCTTTTCTACGCCATCTCGGTGGACTACACGCCCCTGTACTATCTTTCCAGCGTGGACGGCATGACCGTCACCCTGACCCACGTCATGCCGGTTTACACCTGGTCTGCCGACTACAACTCTTGCACCGCGACGCTGCAAACGCAGACGGGTAAGCTGGGGGAAACCGTCCCCACCGATTCCGAAGTGCTGTTTGAGCCGACCTGCATTTCCAGCGGTGAATGCATCTACACGGCGGATTTCGGCTCGGAATGGGCAGTTCCGCAGACAGTGCAGCGCCCGATCAGTCAGCTGGGGCACTGGTACAGCGTCTGGGAGAACGAAACAGCCGAAACGCACACCGCCGCCTGTCTGCGTCCTGACTGCGACGCACATGCGAGCGTCCCCTGCACGCTGTACACCGTTACGCTGCCCACGCAATCCGAGCCGGTCACGCTGTGCCCCATCTGCGGCACCATCAACGGTCTGCCGGTGCTGGAAGAGGTGACCGCCTCCTCGCCGCAGGAAAGCGGAGCAGCCGGTGAGCTGTCCCTGCGCATAGGCGAGTATGAAGGCGAAAAACTGATGGTTGCCCTGTTTGAATACGCCGGTGCTCCCGTGGACGTCACCGGGCGCGTCCAGATTCATGTGGCTGCCTCGCTGCTGGAAGGGTATCAGCTGATGCTGCTGCATAGCGATGCGACGGAAGAAGCGCTGACCTGGACGCTCAGCGGCAGCGACGCGGTGTTCTCGGTGCATTTTTTCCCCGAAGATTCGCAGGAGGATTTGCCCTTCTGTCTGATTCGGATGGTTCCGGAAGCGGCGTGATGGATTTATCCACAGTCCATCCACATAAAACACATGAAAACGGATGTCCTCCGCCTGTTTTGCAGGAAGAGGGCATCCGTTTTTGGATATGCGATATTAAATCTTCCACTCCCGAATCCGTTCCACAGCCTGCTCGGTCTTTTCCAGCGTGTTAAACGCCGTCAGGCGGAAGTAGCCTTCGCCGCTGGGGCCAAAGCCGGAACCGGGCGTGCCGA
>CAZGKQ010000265.1:0-1797 GCA_964526125.1 uncultured Faecalibacterium sp. | reverse complement strand
TGTCAATGCGGCGGGATTCATGGCGTTCGGTGCCGATGATGTGCAAACCGCCGGTCTGCATCACGCGCTCATGCTCCGCGTCGGTCTGCTTCTTGAAATTCTGGTACAATGCCTGATACTTTTCGCGTGCGGCCAGAATTTCCTCCGAGACGTTTTCAGCATGGCCCACAGCCGCCTCAATGATTTCGTCCTCGTAGCCTTCCTGACGCATGGCGCGACGAGCCAGGAATTCCGGATTGCCGCCCAGCAGAATGTCCGTACCGCGGCCAGCCATGTTGGTGGCGATGGTTACAGCGCCGTAATGACCGGCCTGCGCCACGATTTCCGCCTCACGGGCATGGTTCTTGGCATTAAGCACTTCATGCTCAATGCCGCGCAGACGCAGCATCTGGGAAAGCATCTCGCTCGTTTCCACCGTCACCGTACCGACCAGCACTGGCTGTCCCTTGGCGTGAATATCGACAATGGCATTGACGACGGCATTGAACTTCGCCTTCTTCGTCTTGTACACCATGTCGTCCATATCGCGGCGGATGTTTGGCTTGTTGGTGGGAATCTGCACCACGTCCAGGGAGTAGATATTCTGGAATTCGTCCTCTTCGGTTTTGGCCGTGCCGGTCATGCCGGAGAGCTTTTTGTACATGCGGAAATAGTTCTGGAAGGTGATAGTGGCCAGCGTGCGGCTTTCGCGCTCAATGGTCACATGCTCCTTGGCTTCGATGGCCTGATGCAGCCCCTCGGAGTAACGGCGGCCAATCATCAGGCGACCGGTGAACTCGTCCACGATGATGACCTGATCGTCCTTGACGACATAGTCCACGTCGCGCTTCATCAGGAAGTTGGCACGCAGGGCGCAGCTGACGTGATGGTTCAGCTCGGCATTTTCCGCATCGTTGATGTTTTCCACGCCGAAAGCCTGTTCCACGCGCTGGGCGCCTTCATCGGTCAGGCTGATGGCCTTTTTCTTTTCCTCCACCTCAAAGTGGACATCGCGCTTCAGGGCGCGAACCACCGCATCCACCTTGGCATACAGGTCGGTGGACTTGTCGCCTGCGCCGGAAATAATCAGCGGCGTGCGCGCTTCGTCAATCAGGATGGAGTCCACTTCGTCCACCACGGCGAAGTAATGGCCGCGCTGCACCAGCTCGCTCTGGCGAATGACCATGTTATCGCGCAGATAGTCAAAGCCCAGCTCATTGTTGGTGCCGTAAGTGATGTCGCAGGCATAGGCGGCGCGGCGCTCGGCGCTGTCCAGATCGTGAACAATCAGGCCGACCGTCAGCCCCATAAAGCGGTGCACCTTGCCCATCCATTCGCTGTCGCGGCGCGCCAGATAGTCATTGACGGTCACGACATGCACGCCCTTGCCGGACAGGGCATTCAGATAAGCCGGAAGCGTGGCGACCAGCGTTTTGCCTTCGCCGGTCTTCATTTCGGCGATGCGCCCCTGATGCAGCACCAGGCCGCCCATCACCTGCACGCGGTAGGGACGCATCCCCAGCACACGCGCATCAGCCTCGCGGATGGCAGCAAACGCTTCGGGCAGAATATCGTCCTCGGTTTCGCCATTTTTCAGGCGATTGCGGAATTCATCCGTCTTGGCACGCAGCTGGTCATCCGTCAGCGCCTTATATTCATCCTCCAGCGCCATGACGGCATTGACCGTCTTTTGCAGCTTTTTGACCTCTGCTTCATTGCTGCTGCCCAGCAGCCTTTTGACCCAATCAAACATAAGGTTCTCCTTTCAATGCGAAAACAGGAAGGCTCCTGAAGCAGGGGGATGGCCTGTCTACCGGA
>CAZGKQ010000264.1:0-1804 GCA_964526125.1 uncultured Faecalibacterium sp. | reverse complement strand
AATCGCGTGGTGCTGGACGTGACGACGAAACCACCGGCGAGTATTGAGTGGGAGTAATTCGAAAAAGCTGAAAAGTGCAGCAACATCAAGGCTTGATAGCGACTTGTCACTATGAAGCCTTTTTTTCGTCTGGATTATCTCACTGATCTGTGCTATAATGCATACAAACAACATTCAACATCCACCAAAGGAGTAAAAGCATGGAACAGTATACCCTTCACATTCATCCAGCTGCTGCCAGCAGCACGCCCGTCGCCATCGGCGCGGCGGCCAACGGAGAGGTCATTGGCTCGACAGCGCATCATTTGCTGCGCCATGGCCGCCCGTGGTATCCGGTGATGGGCGAATTCCACTTTTCACGCTATCCGGCGGAAGAATGGGAAATCGAACTGCGCAAAATGAAGGCGCTGGGCATCCGGATCGTGGCGACGTATGTTTTCTGGATTTATCACGAGGAGGAACGGGGCGTCTGGCGCATGGATGGCCAGTTCGATTTGCGTCGCTTTGTGGAAACGTGCCAGCGCGTCGGGCTGGATGTCCTGCTGCGCATCGGCCCATGGGCGCATGGCGAATGCCGAAACGGCGGCTTCCCGGATTGGCTCATGCAGGAAAAGGACATCCAGCTGCGCACCGATGACCCGAAGTATCTTGCGCTGGTCAAGACGTTCTATGAGCGCGTGTATGAGGCTGTCCGGGGACTGCTGCTCAAGGACGGTGGGCCGATTATCGGCGTGCAGCTGGAAAACGAGTATGGTCACTGCGGCGGCGAAAGCGGCGGAAACGGCCTGCTCCATATGCGGACGCTCAAGCGCATGGCGATTGAAGCTGGATTCCAAGTGCCGATGTATACCGCGACGGGCTGGGGTGGCGGTAACGTGGTCGATGGCGAAATGCTGCCGGTGATGGGCGGCTACGCCGATGCGCCGTGGGAGCATCATGTGCAGGAGCTTCCGGCCAGCCCGAATTTCCTGCTGGTACACGCGCCGAATGATCCTCTGATTGGCAGCGACTGGAATAACAAGGCGGAGCGCTTCACCTACCGCGTCGCCGACTGGCCGTACTTGACGGCGGAACTGGGCGGCGGCATTCAATGCACCTTCCACCGCAGGCCGTTGATTGCGGCGGAGGATACCGTGGCACAGGCGCTGTGCAAGCTGGGCAGCGGCGCGAACATGCTGGGCTACTACATGTTCCACGGCGGCACGCATCCGCTGGGGAAGTTCAGTTCCCTTCAGGAAAGCACCGCCACGGGTTCGTGGACGGACGTCCCGGTGCGCAGCTATGATTTTCAGGCACCGTTGGGGGAATCCGGCACGCTGCACGAGAGCGCGTGGGGCTTGAAGAACCTTCACAGCGCCGTCAATGACTGGGGCGAAAGTCTGGCGGCCTCCATGTGTTACTATCCGGCGGAGCAGGTGACGGAGGCGGAGAACCTGACGGCGCTGCGCTGGTCGGTGCGCTATAACGCGGACACGCAGGAGGGCTTCCTGTTTATCAACAATCATCAGCGCCGCCGCCGCATGATGGCGCATCGGGACGTGCATTTCACCATCACGGTGAACGATACCCGGTTCGAGCTGCCGCCGATGGATATTCCCACGGATTTCTGCGGCTTCATCCCCTTTAACCTGCGCGTGGGCAACGGGCGGCTGCGGACGACGAATGCCCAGCTGCTGTGTCGGCTGGACGGCGTGCCGGTGCTTTACACGCAGGAGAATCAGCAACCCGTGCTGCGATTTGACGGCGATGCGCAGCCGGTGTTGCTGCTTTCGGCGGAGGAAGCGCGTCAGGCGTGGCGCGTCGG
>CAZGKQ010000263.1:0-1858 GCA_964526125.1 uncultured Faecalibacterium sp. | reverse complement strand
AACGGTCATACAAAGCGCCCGTATCCGGCGAAAAACCGGGTACGGGCGCTTCTTTTCGGGGAATCAGCGTTTTTCAGAACTTGAATGCAAAGTTGCATGCAAAAATTCATTCAAATGCTTAGCGCTTCCGGCGAGAACGGCGAACAAGCCATGCAATTCCGGCAAAAAGCAGCACAATGCCCACAAACGGCAGCGATGCGGTGACGAAGACGGCGCAATCCTGCAAAAAGTCGACAAAGGCGTTCCAGCCGGTGCGCAGGGCACTGCTCAGGCGCTCGGAAAGCGAAACGGTGGTATCGGTCAGGCTGGGTTGCAGCTCCTCATTCAGCGAAATGCGGACGGTGGCGTGTTCCACCTGTGCATCGGTGTCGGCCAGACTGCTTTCCAGCTGCTCAATGGTATACTGCGTGTCGGCCAGCTGCGTTTCCAGCGCCAGCAGATCGGACAGATCGGCGGCGGTATCGGTCAGCGCCTGAAGCCGGGAGAGCAGCAGCCGCTGGTTTTCCAGCCGGGCGGCGGTGTCCTGATAGCTGGCGGTCACGTCGTCGGCGGAAATGGTTCGGCGCGTGATGCGTCCCAGCGATTCTAACTGGGCGAGGAAATCGTCCAGCGACTGCGACGGAATCCGCAGCGTCAGCGATGCGTTGCGCAGCGACTGCGTGCTGGTGGATTCGCTGGAATATTCCACATAGCCGCCATACTGGCTCAGCAGCATTTGCAGGGTGGTCATGCTGTCCTCATAGGCAACGGTTTTGATGGTCAGTGAGGCCGTGCGGATAATTTTCTGCGCGTCGGAAACGGCTGCAGCCCCATCGGTCATGCTGTTGGATGCGCCGTAGACTGCGCTGCGCGTTCCACCGGCGGAGGAGGTGAGCATGATGCCACTCTCATCCTCAACGCTTTCCACAATCTCGGAATCGGCGGCTTTCTGGTCGGCGCTGGTCGGAGCAAGGGAATCCTTCGTCAGCAATGTGCCGGTGATGACGAACACAAAGGCGGCGGCCACGGCAATCATGCGCGACCAGCGACGGGAGAAGGAAATGATACGGGGTTGGCTGGTGGAATGGTTCATAGCGTCCTCCTTTACACATGCCACCCATTGCGCGTGAAGCCCCTCCGGCATGGGGGGAACCTCCTCGTTCAGGGCGGACAGACTCTGGCGGAGGACTTCGTTCTCGTCAAATGGCGTTGGATTTTCGCGGTTCATCACTTTGTCCTCCTTTCACCCTGTTGGACGCTGAAAAAGTGGTTTTGTTCCGGCTTTTTTCCCAGAAATGCAGAAATTTTTCCCCGGGCGCGGTTCAGGCGGCTTTTGACCGTGCCGACGGACACGTTCATGATTTGCGAAATGTCCTCATACCGCTGCTGTTCCAGCGCGTAGAGAATGACGGTGGTGCGCATGTCCTCCGGCAGCGCGTCAATGGCCTGCTGCAAAGCGGTGTTGCTTTCGCGGTGCAGCGTGGCTTCCTCCGGCGTGGGGGAAGCGTCCTGCGGTTCAAAGCCGCTTTCGGCCAGCGTATCAATGGACGTGCTGGCCGGCGTGCGCTGCTGGCGGCGCAGAAAGTCGATGCAGACGCTGGTGGCAATGCGGTAAAGCCAGCTGGAAAAGCTGCAATCCCGGCGATACTGGTCAATGGAGCGCCAAGCCTTGAGCATGACCTCCTGCAGGCAGTCCATGGCATCCTCCCGGTGGTGCAGATAATGCCAGCACACACGCCAGAGCATGGCCTCATGCGGCGTGACGAGCTGTTCAAACGCGCCTGCATCGCCCTGCTGGGCGCGGTGCAGGGTTAATTCGTCCATCAAATCGCCTCCTTGATAGCATAACGAAAAACAGAAGGGAATTGTTCCCGGATAA
>CAZGKQ010000262.1:0-1877 GCA_964526125.1 uncultured Faecalibacterium sp. | reverse complement strand
GCTTACGCGCGCCAGAAAGCGAAGGTGGACTGCACAACCTCGGCCACCTGCGGCATGACGAAGGGAACAACCCCGTCAAAGCCAATCAGCTGAAGCAGCAGGAAAACCAGTCCCAGCAGCGACACATATAGCGCAAACCAGTTCAGGCTGACGCGGTTGATGAGGCTGAGCATGAAGCGGATGGCCAGATAGCCGCTGATGGCAGCAACAGCCATGCCCACCAGCGTCGGTACCAGTGACAGCTCCTGAATCCAGCCTTCCTCAATGGCGGTTTTTCCGTCAATGAGCAGGGCACCGACGATGGCCGGAGCGCTCATCATGAAGGAGAACTTGGCGGCACTGCGGCGGTTCAGGCCGGACAGAAGACCGCCAGCCAGCGTCGAGCCGCTGCGCGATACGCCCGGCAGCAGTGCCACGCCCTGCATGCAGCCCATGACGATGGCGTGTTTGTAGCCGGGACGGTCGGCATATTGCTGCATCCGGGCGCTGAGCGTTTCCGCCACCAGCAGGAAAAGCCCCGTCAGCAGGAAGCTGACACCCAGAAACCAGCCGGTTTCGCAGCCGGTAATGAAATCGTCGAAGACAAACTTAAACAGCAGCGTCGGCATCGAGGCGATAAACAGCAGCAGCAGCGTCTTGGACTTGAAGGGATTGCGCAGAATCTCCCACCAGTCCTTCCAGAAGACGATCAGGATGGGAATCAGCGTGCCGACATGCAGCAGGATGTCCAGAATATGATAACCGGATACCTGCGTCACATCCAGCCCCAGCACCATGCGCGCCAGCAGCAGATGGCCGCTGGAGGAAATCGGCAGGAATTCGCCAAGCCCCTGAACAAGGCCGAGGAGAGCCGCTTGCAGAATGTTCATGACAGACAACTCCTTTCGGAAATCAGATGGAATTCGTCATGGAAAAGTATAGCATATTTTAGTGCGTTTGTCATCCCTTTTTTGATTAAAACGGAAAAAAGAGAAAAGCTACGCAGGAAGATTATCCACGCGTCCACTGAACGCCCTGTTTGCTGTCCTTGACGACGATGCCCATGTCTTTGAGCACATCGCGAATCCGGTCAGATTCCGCCCAGTTCTTGTCCTGACGCGCCTGATAGCGCTTCAGCAGCAGATCGCGCACGGTGGCCTTTTCCTCCTCGGAGGCATCCGCCGGAGCCGTGATGAGGTAATCGCCCTCGCCGTGGGCTTCCTGCGTGGACTTCTGTGCCTGACGCAGCGCATCGGCCTTCGCCAGCAGATCCAGCGAAAGCACCGAGTCAAATTCGCCCACCAGCGCCAGCTTCTCGTCGTCGGAAAGATCCTTGCCCTTCAGCACGTCGTAGAGGCGCGTGACGGCCAGCGAGGTGTTCAAATCCGCATCCAGCGCCTGAAGGAACTTTTCCTGATAGGGCTTGCACTTGTCCGCATCTACCACGGGGGCGGCGGAAGGGGTCAGGGCGGCAATGCGGTTCAGCAGCTTGGCGTAGGCAGCAGCCACGTTGTCCAGGTTCTCCCAGGAGAAGACGAGATTCTGGCGGTAATGGCTCTGCAGGCAGAACAGGCGGTACACCAGCGGATCGTACCCCTTCTCTTCCAGCAGCGAAACGGTCAGGAATTCGCCCTTGGACTTGCTCATTTTGCCGCCAGCGGTGTTCAAGTGGTGGACGTGAAACCACGTTTTGCACCATTCATGTCCCAGATAGCTTTCACTCTGGGCAATTTCGTTGGTGTGGTGGGGGAAGGCATTGTCAATGCCGCCGCAGTGCAGGTCAAGGTATTCGCCCAGATGCTTCTTGCTGATGCAGGAGCACTCGATGTGCCAGCCGGGATAACCCACGCCCCAGGGAGAATCCCACTTCAGCGCCTGATCCTCAAACTTGGACTTGG
>CAZGKQ010000261.1:0-1879 GCA_964526125.1 uncultured Faecalibacterium sp. | reverse complement strand
TGCAGGGAATGCTGTGTTTGAGCAGAATTCGCCGCGCCGGGGGATATATCGCGTTGCCAGCTTCTTCATTGCTCAGCGCTACCGAGTCCACCGTGAACTGCTTCTCCAGGCCACGCACGGTCAGCTTGTGGCGGAGGATCATCTCCGCCATGGGGCTCCGGCAAATGTTGCCGTGGCACACAAACAGAATCTTCATGCCGCTGTCATCCTTTCTCTTATCCCCACACGGGCGGCTCCCACAACACGATGAAACCGCTTTGTAACGTCTTCGGCATGTCAATCAGCCGCTGATTGGCGCTTCCACGATAGAGCAGCGACAGGGATTTCTGCTCGCGCTCGAAGCGACCATCTACCAGCACGTCCACCTGCCGGAGCAGTGCCATGCGCAGCGGATCATCCTCTTTGAGCAGCGCTTCCAGCGTGTAGCCGGTGTAGCACCAGACGTTCAGGTGACGGGCATGCGCGGCCTCCGCCAGCTCACAGCAGGCTTCCGGCTGACACATCGGCTCGCCGCCGGAAAGCGTCAGGCCATCCAGCAGCGGATTGGCCGCCAAAGCGGTGATGATGGACTGCGTATCCGCCGCCGTTCCGGCCTGAAAATCATGCGAGGCCGGATTGTGACATCCCGGGCAGTGATGCGGACAGCCCTGCACAAACACCGTGTAACGAACGCCGGGGCCATCCACAATGCTGTCATCCGCCAGCCCAAAAAGCTGAATTTTCATGCGCATTCCTCTTTATTCATCAATTTGCTTTTCCCCCGGCACAAAACAAATGCGCCGGGGGAAAAATTTGTGCGTTTTTATTCCGCATCCACCCGAATGCGCTTGATGCGCTCGGTGATGTGGGTCGTTTCGCCACGGTGGCAGCAGGGGCATTCGTCATCAATAATGCCATTGTAGCCGCAGATCGGGTCGCGATCTACCGGATGGTTGATGGAACCGTAGCCAATGCCAATATCGTGCATGTAGCGCACGATTTTCTCAAAGGCATCCAGATTCTTCAGCGGATCGCCATCCATCTCAACATAGGAGATGTGACCGCCGTTGGTCAGGGCGTGATAGGGTGCCTCCACGCTCAGCTTGTGGAAGGCCGTGCAGTGATAATACACCGGTACATGGAAGGAGTTGGTGTAATACTCCCGATCCGTCACGCCAGGAATCTCCCCGAAGCGCTTTCTATCCAGTCGAACGAAGCGCCCAGACAGCCCCTCCGCCGGGGTGGCAATCACAGAATAATTCAGCCCCGTTTTGGCCGACACGGCATCCGTATATTCGCGCATCGTGCGGATGATCTTCAAGCCCAGCTCCTGACTCTTTTCGTCCTCGCCGTGATGCTTGCCGCGCAGCGCCACCAGCGCTTCCGCCAGCCCTATAAAGCCGATGGTCAGCGTACCATGCTTGAGCACCTCGCCAACCTTGTCCTCCCATCCCAGCTTTTCCGAATCAATCCAAACGCCCTCGCCCATGAGGAACGGGAAGTTCTTCACGCGCTTCTTACTGATGATTTCAAAGCGCTCGTTCAGCTGATCCACCACCAGTTCCATGCGTTCCTGCAAAATGCGGAAGAAAACGTCCACATCGCCATCAGCTTCGATGGCAATGCGCGGCAGGTTGATGGAGGTGAAGGACAGGTTGCCACGGCGCGGCGCCGTCTCCCGGCTCTTGTCGTACTCATTGCCCATCACGCGCGTGCGGCAGCCCATGTAGGCAATTTCCGTTTCCGGATGGCCAGGACGATAGTATTGCAGATTAAAGGGCGCATCGACAAAGGAGAAATTCGGGAACAGGCGCTTGGCGCTGGTGCGAATCGCCAGGCGATACAGATCGTAGTTCGGATCGCCCGGGTTGAAATTCACGCCTTCCTTCACGCGGAAGAT
>CAZGKQ010000260.1:0-1891 GCA_964526125.1 uncultured Faecalibacterium sp. | reverse complement strand
GCGGTATAAAAGCGCTCAAATACATGCGGCCTGTCCTCCGGCGCAATGCCCACGCCGTTGTCCTGCACCACGACGGTGCAGAGGTGATTCTCCCGGCGCACGCTCATGCGAATCACGCCGCCGTCGGGCGTAAACTTGATGGCGTTGTCCAGCAGATTGACCACCACCTGCTCCATGCGGCTTTCATCGGCCTCCACCATGCACGGCTCCGGGTCAAAGTCGCAGTCCACATCCATGTGCCGGGCTTCCAGATCGCCTGTCCGGTGCAGCAGCACCCGGGAAAGCAGCTCGCACACGTCAAAGTGCGACATTTCCAGCGCTGCGCCGTCCTTTTCCAGCCGCGAAAGCTTCAGCAGATCGCCAATGAGGTTCTTCAGGCGATTCGTCTCGTCCGACACGATGGTGAGATACGCGTCAAACTCCGCCTGCGGAATCGTCCCGTCGCGCATGCCCTCCACATAGCCGGAAATGGCCGTGATCGGGCTGCGCAGCTCGTGGGACACGTTCGCCACAAATTCCCGGCGGCTTTCCTCCAGCTCGGACAGCTTTTCCGCCATGCTGTTGAAGGAGCTGCTCAGCTCGGCAATTTCCGGGCAGTCCGTCGGCTTTTCCGGCGCGCGGATGGTGAAATTCCCCTCCGACATGGCGCGCGCAGAGCGGGTCAGCACGCTCAGGGGATGCAGCATCCGCCGCAGATAAGCCAGCAGCACCGTGCCGGCCAGCAGGGCGATGCTCAGTGCCACGCCCAGCACCGGCAGCAGCAGCGAACCGACACCCACCTCAATCTGCTGCGCAGGAGTCTGGATGAACACCGCGCCCAGCACCAGACTGCCGCTGACAAACGGCACGCCGACGGTGAAGTACCAGTCGCCATCCAGCTCGCGGCGGATGCTGATTTCCTGGCCGCCCAGAATGGTCAGCAGTCCCTCGTAGATGTCCCGGCCGTTTAGCCCCTGCGCAAAGTCCGGATTGTCCTCATAGGTCACGGCCAGATTGTCCATCAGGCGGCCGGAGCGATCCACCACCGCCAGATAGGCACCATATTCCTCATACACCTGCGCGGCCTTCCAGCGCAGATGCTTCAGCGCCGATGTGTCCTCCGACAGAAACAGACCGCTGCTGCCGATATAGAGGCTGCTGGTGCGCGTCGAAGAGCACTGACTGGCCAGATAGGCAATTTCACGCGCCTCGGCCATCAGCTGCTCCTGCCGCATGGCCGTCTGATGGCTGGTCATGGCATACACGCCCAGCCCGGACAGCACCGCCGTGAGCAGCATAATCACCGCCACGACCACCGCCATGATTCGTCCGAACATGATTCTGCTTCCTTTTATTTCATCACTTCAAACTTGTAGCCGCGACCCCAGATGGTCTGGATGCGCCAGCCATACTCCTCGCACCCCACCAGCTTGTCGCGCAGCCGCTTGACGTGCACATCCACCGTGCGGCTTTCCACCTCGACCTGAAAGCCCCAGACCTGATCCAGCAGCTGGCCGCGCGTGAACAGCTGATTGACATGGCTGGCGAGGAAGTAGAGCACTTCCAGCTCCTTGGGGGGCATGTCCAGCTTTTTGCCTTCATAGAACACTTCATAGCGGCTCAGGCTGACCGTCAGGCCGGGAAAGGACAGCGTGTCATCCTGCGCATTTTCCTCCTCGGTCTCCTGCCCCAGCGTCCGGCGCAGCACGGCCTTGACGCGCGCAGCCATCTCCTTGCTGTCAAAGGGCTTGGTGATGTAATCATCCGCGCCCAGTTCCAGCCCCAACACCTTGTCAAACGTTTCGTCGCGCGCCGTGACCATGATGATCGGGATGGTCGAGGTTTTGCGGATGGCCTTGAGCACCTGCCAGCCATCCATGCCCGGCATCATCACGTCCAGCAGAATCAGGTC
>CAZGKQ010000259.1:0-1892 GCA_964526125.1 uncultured Faecalibacterium sp. | reverse complement strand
CAAGAGCGCGCTTGATCGCTTCTTTGGCTACACCGCCAAGGGCAGCTCGCTCAAAACGGAATGCATGGCAGGTCTGACGACCTTCTTTGCGATGGCATACATCCTGATGGTGAACGCGAACATGTTCGCCAACATCCCCGGCGTGGAATACGGCGCAATTTACATTGCGACGGCTATCTCCGCCGTTATCGGCACGGTAGCCATCGGCCTGCTGGCCAACCTGCCGCTGGCACAGGCCTCCGGCATGGGTCTGAATGCGTACTTTGTCTTCACCGTTGTCTTCGGCCTGGGCTTCAGCTATGCTAACGCGCTGGTGTTGGTGCTGTTCGACGGTCTGCTGTTCATCCTGCTGACGGTGACGGGTCTGCGCAAGCTGATCTTTGAGGCGATTCCGCAGGCGGTTCGCGTGGCGATTCCGGCTGGTATCGGCCTGTTCATCGCCTTCCTGGGGCTTCAGAATTCCGGTATCATTGTGCCGGACTCCTCTACCGGCGTGACGCTGGCTTCCTTTAACCTGCTGACCAATGGCTGGAATGCCAACATCATGGGCATGGTGGTGACGATCGTCGCCCTGCTGGCAATTGCCATCATGAGCCACCGCAACGTGCGCGGCTCCGTGCTGATCGGCATCATTGGCGGTGCAGTGCTGTACTACCTGCTGGGCTACCTGACCATCAAGGACTTTGCGGTCGGTATTTCCATGTCCAGCCCCTTCAAAGCGTTCGGCGAGTTCTTCGACGGCGCTTTCTGCAAGGTCTTTACCGAGGGCTTCAACTTTGCACCCTATGTGGAGGCGCATGGTGTGGCGAATACCGTGCTGACCATTGCGACCACGGCGCTGGCCTTCTGCATGGTCGATATGTTTGATACCATCGGCACGCTGTACGGTGCGTGCGCGCGTGGCAACATGCTGACCGAAAAGGGCGAAGTGCCGAACATGGACAAGGCGATGCTGGCGGACGCGATTGCGACCACGACGGGCGCGATCTGCGGTACGTCCACGGTGACGACCTTCGTCGAATCTTCTTCCGGCGTGGCCGAAGGTGGCCGCACGGGTATGGCTTCGATGGTCACGGCGGCGCTGTTCCTGGTGGCCATGTTCCTCAGCCCGATTGCTCAGCTCGTTCCGTCCTGCGCGACGGCGGCGGCGCTGGTGTATGTCGGCGTGCTGATGATGAACTGCGTGCGCGACATCAAGTGGCTGGATGCGACGGAAGCCGTCCCGGCCTTCCTGACCCTGGCGATCATGCCCTTTGCGTACAACATCTCCTATGGCATCTGCTTCGGCCTGATCTCCTATGTGGTGATCAATGTCTGCACCGGCAAGGCGAAGGATGTCAAGCTGGGCACCTGGGTGATTACCGCCCTGTTCCTGGCGATGCTGCTGCTGACCCACTGATTTTCCCTGAAAAAAAACGACACATGAAAACGCGCCCTCTGCCGAAATCCGGTGGAGGACGCGTTTTTCATTCATTGATTGATTTTTCTCCGAAATTTCAGAGCGTTCCGGCCTGATAGCGTGCTTCCGCTTCGGCCATGATCTTCTCCGTCGCCGATACGCCACAGCGATCTGCCCCGGCGGCACGCGCCGCCAGCACCGTGTCCAGATCCCGAATGCCGCCGGAACCCTTCACGCGCACATTCGCCGACACCGACGCACGCATCAGCTTCAAGTCGTCAATGGTGCAGCCTTTGGAGCCATAGCCGGTGGAGGTCTTCACAAAGTCCGCTCCGGCTTCCTCTGACAGCTCACAGGCGCGCTTCTTCTGCTCGTCGGACAGGTAGCATGTTTCCAGAATCACCTTGACAATCGCGCCGCGGCTGTGCGCCAGGTCGCAGATCTGCTTGATTTCGTTGCGCACATAGTCCTCGTTGCCGCGCAGCATCTGGCC
>CAZGKQ010000258.1:0-1893 GCA_964526125.1 uncultured Faecalibacterium sp. | reverse complement strand
GGAAACGCTCATCCGCCATGCACGGCAGATGGAAGAGATGCGTCTGCCGGACGATCTGCCCTACGACACGGTGACGGGGCTTCGTCTGGAAGCACGGCAGAAGCTGACACGGCAACGCCCGATGTCGCTGGCTGCTGCCAGCCGCATTCCGGGCGTATCTCCGGCAGATATTGCCGTGCTGATGGTCTGGCTTGAAAAGGCGCAGAAGGAAAGTCTGGTTGGCAAGGCGAACATGGCAAGTGGGGAAGAAATGAAGCAGCCAGGGGACGAATGAAAGAAACGGACAGAACCGGGGAAATTTCGCGAGAAAATTTTCTTCCCCGGTTCTGTTATTTTTACATCACGCCGACCTTGCGTAAAAGGAAAAAGTATGCTAGAATACTCGCAGAAAAAACGTTTTCCGTCAAAGGAAAACCTTGGGCAGGAAAACGTTTTCGGAATCCACTGACGACCAGATTTTTAAGGAGGGTTTCCCTATGCAGTTCGGCTATTTCAACGATGCTGCCCGTGAGTATGTCATCACGGATCCGCGCACGCCCATGCCCTGGGCGAACTATCTGGGATCGCCGGAATACGGCGCGATTGTGACGCAGAATGCCGGTGGCTACAGCTTCGTCAAATCGGGCGCGGCTGGCCGTATTCTGCGCTACACCTTCAATCAGTTTGACGAACCCGGCCGTTACGTTTATCTGCGAGATGACGAAACGGGCGATTACTGGTCTGCCACCTGGCGTCCGGTGGAAAAGCCGCTGGATGCGTATCAGACCATCACGCGCCATGGCACCAGCTACACCGAGGTGGAAAGCACCTACAGCGGCATTGAGAGCAAAACCCTCTACTATGTGCCGATGAACGCGACGCACGAGGTCTGGCGTGTGGCCGTGACCAACAAGTCGGATAAGGCGCGCACCATCTCTGTCTTCTCCTACTGCGAGCTGACCACCGAGAGCAACTACGAGCAGGATCTGGTGAACCTCCAGTATACGCAGTTCATTACCAACACCACCTTCCACGGGGATCATATCATTCAGCACATCAACCAGTTCTGTGGCCTGAATGCGGATGGCGAAAATGGCCGTGAACGCTTCTTCGGTCTGGCTGGCAGCCCGGTGAAGAGCTATACGGGTCGCCGTGAACGCTTCCTGGGTCAGGGTCGATTCTCCAACCCGAAGGGCGTGGTGGAAGGCGATCTGGGTAACACGCTGAACTTCAACGGCAACCCCTGCGGCTCGCTGCACACGGTATTGACCCTGCAGCCCGGCGAGACGAAGACGATTGCCTTCCTGCTGGCGCAGAAGGGCGAGAAGGCGGCGCGTGCGCTGCTGGACAGCTATGCCAACGTGGCCGAAAAGGTGGATGGCGAGCTGAAGGAACTGATCGCCTACTGGCACGGCGAGCTGTCCGGTCTGACGGTCAACACGCCCGATGCCAACTTCAATAGCATGATTAACACCTGGAACGCCTTCCAGTGCTTCACCACCTTCGTGTGGAGCCGTGCGGCCTCCCTGATTTACTGCGGCCAGCGCAATGGTCTGGGCTACCGCGACACGGTGCAGGATATTCAGGGCATCATCCATCTGGATCCCCAGATGGCCAAGGAACGCCTCGTCTTCATGCTCAGCGCACAGGTGCATCATGGCGGCGGTCTGCCGCTGGTCAAGTTCAACCACAACGCCGGCCATGAGGATTCCCCGGAGGACGACAGCTATGTGCGCGCCACCGGCCATCCGCATTACCGCGCGGACGATGCGCTCTGGCTCTTCCCGACGGTGTACAAGTACATCGCGGAAACCGGCGACACGGCTTTCATGGACGAAGTGATTCCCTACGCCACCCACGGCGAAGGCACGGTGCTGGATCACCTGAAGCGTGCCATCGACTTCTCCATGAATC
>CAZGKQ010000257.1:0-1894 GCA_964526125.1 uncultured Faecalibacterium sp. | reverse complement strand
GTGCGCCTGTTATTTTTCCGGCACCATCCAGCCGCGATAGGCGAGAATCGACCCTTTCTTCGGGCTGGGACGATGGGTGGATTCGCGGTACTGGCGCGGACTCATGCCCATCACCTGCTGGAAATTCCGGTTGAAGCTGGACACGGAGGGCATGCCCACGGCCTGTGCGATGCTCAGCACAGCCTCATCGGTATTGGCCAGCAGAATGCACGCCTGATTGATCCGGGTGGAAATGACAAATTGCAGCGGTGTAGCCCCCATGCAGGAAAGGAAAAGCCGACGGAAATGCGTCTGGCTCAGAAAACAGAGGTTGGCCAGCGTTTCCGCGTCGCACGGCTCAGAAAAATGATCGTGGATGTATTCCAGTGCCGGTTTGAGCGGAAAAAGCTTGCTGTTTTTAGTCGGGGGGGTGTTTTCCGCAGGCTTCCTGCGTTGCAACTCAGCGGACAGCACGGGTGCGTAGAGGCGGAAAAGCTGCTGTGCTTCCGCCGTGTTGCGCTTGGCCTCCTCCAACAGGGTGTGGCAGAGAAAATGCAGCCGGGAATCACTTCCGGCTGTTACCTTCAGGTATTTCCCCAGATGAGAAAGGGAACCGCCGACGAGTCTGTCACTGGAAAAAAGAATTCGCCCGGCCAGCGCATCAAAATCGACAAACAGATAGCTCCAACGGCTCCGACAGCCGGCAGAAGAGCAGGTGGTGTGCGGCACATGCCGGGGAATAAGAAAAATATCCCCGGCGCAGAAGGGGATGGCCTCGCCTTCAAACGAAAGCAGGCCACTGTCCGAATGGCAGAAGCCGATTTCCAGACAATTATGAAAATGCAGCCGATTGGACGGCACGTCGGAGATGCGCCAGCTGTCGCCCGACAGGCAAAGCACCGGAAAATCCAGCGGCAAATCATAGATGCGATATTCGACAACGTTCTGTTTGCTGCGCGGCATTTTGTCCATTCAACCTCCTTTTTGATGTTAAATTTGACGGTTCTATGACCAGTATACCATATTTTTCGCAAAAAACAAGATGAAAAAAGCGAATAAATGATTGTTTCTGGGAGGTTTTCAGTTGCTTTACGGGGGAAAGTGGTATGCCCTTTGCGCTACAATAATAACAACAGGGAGGTCGGAAGCAGTAAATTAACGACCAGAAACCACCTCCTTTGAAAGCCGTGAAAAATATGCAGTTAAGGGGGAATTGTCAGGATGGAGAACGTGGAGAGAAAATCCCTGCGTGAGATGGGCAAAAACCGCCATCTGAAAAAGCGCCTCAAAAAGTATTGGCCGCTGCTGTTGCTGGTGCTGATTCCGCTGGCGCTGGTGTTCATTTTCAACTATGCGGCCTATCCGGGTCTGCGCATCGTGTTTTATAACTACAAGCCGGCACGCGGCTTTGAAGGCAGCAAATGGGTCGGCTGGGGCATTTTTGAGAAGGTGTTCAAGGATCGCGATTTCTTCCGCGCCCTGCGCAACTCGCTGGTGTTCAACGTTCTGAGCCTGGCGGTTTCCTTCCCGGCTCCCATCATTCTGGCGCTGATGCTTAACGAGCTGAAGTATCCGCGCTTCAAGAAGGTGTCGCAGACTATCCTCTATCTGCCTCACTTCCTTTCCTGGGTTATCGTTGGTTCTCTGGCCTACAGCCTCTTCCGCCCGACAACCGGTCTGGTCAATGTGTTGATGATGAAGGCCGGATGGATTGAACAGGGCATTCCCTTCCTGACGGAAAAGACGCACTGGGCTGTGACGTATCTGCTCATTGGCGTGTGGCAGGGTATGGGCTGGGGCACGATTATCTACCTCGCCGCCTTTACCGGCATCAACGGCGAACTGTACGAGGCCGCCATGATTGACGGTGCAGGCCGCTGGAAGCGCATGCTGCACATCACGCTGCCCGGCATCA
>CAZGKQ010000256.1:0-1960 GCA_964526125.1 uncultured Faecalibacterium sp. | reverse complement strand
CTGCCCCAGGTGTGCAGCACCGCCACGCGGCACTTGCCCGTCAGCGGCGCGCCGTGGCTGTACAATTCCTTCATTTTGCGGAAGTCGATGGCCATCTGCTCCATCGTGTCGTTAAATTCCGGGAAACCGAGGGTCAGGTGCAGATAGCCACCCAGCCCGATGCGATCCACGCACTGCCGCGCCAGCGCCCGTCGGACATTGCGCCAGTAGCGCAGGGCATCGCGTGCCGGATCGCCACCGGGGGCAAACGTCGGCAGACCGCCCAGCCCCACGGGGAACAGATACGGGTGAAAGCGGATCTCATGCGTCGGCACCTCCACATTGGCGCACAGGCGACACTCATAGCCGGAGAAAACGCACTTAATCAGCCCGTCAAACCCAATCTGGCTGAAATGCTTACCATACGGTTCCATGCCCACCCAGCTGTCGTCGTAGAAGACGTAGGCCAGCTTGCCGTGACGGTGAATGATTTCCACCAGCACCTTCGCCTTTTCCGCCACGAACGCCTGAATGAAGGCCATATAATCGCGCTTGGCATTCGTCGGTGGCATATGCGTCACCTGCAATTTGCGCTGGTTGATGAAGTCCTCCGCCGTCAGCGGATAGCCATATTCGGCCTCAAACGCCTTCAGTGCCGCCGGGCTGACGGTAAAGTCATAGCTCGCCCAGTCGGTGAAGCGGTTGCGGTTGCGCATGTCTGCGCCAAAAATCCACACAAAGTTGTAAAACAGGCTCGTCAGGCGGACGACATTGGTCGCAGGATTGTTCACGCACCAGTCTTCCAGCCACTGCTGCAAATACGCCCACGCCGCCGGATGGCGCGGATCAAGCTGACGCAGATGCTCGCTCGTCCAGCTGTTGGTGGTGTGGTTGTACATGTTGATCTCTTCCCAGATGCGCCAGCAGAGGAAGGACACGGTGTATTCATGCCACGGCGTACACCCGGTGATGGTCACCCGGCCATCGGCATAGCGCCAGTTATCCCGACTGACCTCGCGATTGGCCGTGCGGTCATACACCTGCCAGTACGGCATGGCCTCCGCGGAATCGTTCAGCTCAAACTGCTCCGTGAAGTAGCCTTTCATCGGCTCAATCACCAGCGTTTCCGCCTCCGCCACCACCGGTTCGGAGCAGAGGAAGGTCTGCTGCTGGCTGTCCGGGTGCTGCGCGGCGAAATCGTTATGCTGGCGGATGATGCAAATGGTGGAGTAAATGCTGTAACCGGCCTGAATAATCTCGTCCGAAAGCTTTGTGCCGTCGCTGTCGCGAATCACGTCCGCGCCCCATTTGCGTGCCAGTTCCAGCGTCAGCTGCTCGTAGCCAGCCTCACCCGGCAAGGTAAAGCCGCCCTGTCGATATGTCTGTTCCATCTGTACACTCCTCGTTCGGATGATTTCTGGCCCTGTCGGACCGATTGGACGATTGGACGTTCGGAATAGAAGCAAGCCCGAAATCAACTGTTTTCCCCACCCTATGCGGCTTCTTTTTCTTCCTTCCTAGCTTGTATGATACATAATTCAGCCAATTTACACAAGAGAAAATGGCGTTTAGGGTCATTTTCGGGCATTAGTTCATCATTTTTGCGCATATCCGTTTTTCTGCGTGGCTGACGCAGCGTCCCGTTCCGGTTTGGCTGAAAATTCACTTTTTCAGAACAGCTTCTTCGTCTGTCCACCCGGAATTTCATGAATCTGCTTTTCCTTTCCGGGCATTTCCACCTGAATCCAGATGCTCTGTGCATTCGGATTGTACACCAGATTCCCGGCTGCGGTGTATTGCAGCCGCGCCGCATCCGCCATGTAGTCCACAATTTCAATGTTCGTCGCGTACCAGATGTCGTCCCGTCCGCCAATGAATTCGCAGAATTCCTCCATCACGTTCCAGTTATCGCGGTCGGTGAATTCATAGCTGTGTCCCCAAACGTACATCATGTACAGATACTGCGTCTTGTGCAGGTCAG
>CAZGKQ010000255.1:0-1964 GCA_964526125.1 uncultured Faecalibacterium sp. | reverse complement strand
TGCGCCGCTGGCGGACAGGATGCGTCCGCGAAATCTGGCGGAATTCATTGGTCAGCGTCATCTGCTGGGGGAAGGGCGGCTGCTGCGCCGCGCCATTGAGGCGGATCGGCTGACTTCCTCCATCTTTTTCGGACCGCCGGGGTGCGGCAAAACGACGCTGGCCTCCATCATTGCCGGAAGCACCCAGTCGGCCTTTGTGCAGCTCAACGCCGTCACCAGCGGCGTGGCGGATGTGCGCAAGGTGATTCAGGAGGCGCAGGATCGACGAGCCTACGGGCGTGCAACGTATCTGCTGCTGGACGAATGCCACCGCTGGTCAAAGGCGCAGAGTGACAGCATTCTGCCGGCCATTGAACGGGGGATCATCCGCTTCATCGGCTCGACGACGGAAAACCCGATGGTCTCCATGACCCCGGCCATCGTCAGCCGCTGCCGCGTGTTTCAGTTTGAGCCACTGGGCGAGGAGGATGTGCTGCTGGCGATGCGGCGCGCGCTTTCCGACCGGGAGCGCGGCTGCGGTCAGTGGCCGGTGGCGGCGGAGGAAGCGGCGCTGCGCCATATTGCGCGCATTGCCGGGGGCGACGTCCGGGCGGCGCTGGGCGCGGTGGAGCTGGCTGTCCTGACCACCCCGGCGGACGAACAGGGCGTGATTCACCTGACGATGGCCGTGGCGGAGGAATCCATCCAGAAACCGATGCTGCACTGCGACGAGAGCCTGTATTACGATATGCTCAGTGCCTTTTGCAAATCGCTGCGCGGTTCGGACAGCGACGCGGCGCTGGCGTGGTTTTCGCGCATGCTGTATGCCGGGGTCGATCCCAAACTGATTGCGCGGCGGATGATTGTCCATGCCAGCGAGGATGTGGGGCTGGCCAACCCCATCGCCATGCTTCAGGCGGAGGCGGCCAGCCGGGCGCTGGACTTCGTGGGCATGCCGGAGGCACGGATTCCCATGGCGCAGGCGATTATCGCCATCTGCGAAAGTCCCAAGAGCGACAGCGTCATCAAGGCCGTGGATGCGGCCATGAGCGATGCGGAAAAGGGCGGTTACGCGCCTGTGCCGGTGCATCTGCGCGATACCCATTATGCCGGGCATGACCGCATTGGCAGCGGCGACGGCTATCTGTATCCCCATGACTATCCATCCCATTTCGTCCGCCAGCAGTACATGCCCACAGAGCTGAAGGGGAAAAAATACTATCACCCATCCGATATGGGGCATGAAGCGACCATCCGGAAGAATCAGCAGATTCGAGAGGAGAGGCCATAAAAGTGAAACGTCTGTCAACGCTGAAGGAGAACATCTCCGTCAGCAAGGTCACGAATTATGCCATTATCATCAATTCACTGCAAATCCTGCTGATTGTGGGCGTGGTGGCGCTGATTGCACTGTCGCCGCGCTTTTCGGTAAGCCAGCCGATGCTGGTGCTGCTCTCCGCCGTGGCGGCGCTGGTGATTATCTGGGGCGCAGTGATGGACATCCGCGAGGCCATGTCCACTCGGCGGCTGCTGACCCAGCTCGACGACATGGACTCCACCATCGAGGCCATGGAGCAGCTCAACAACACCCTCCGCGCCCAACGCCACGACTTCCTGAACCATTTGCAGGTAGTTTACAGCCTGATGGAAATGGAGGAATACGACGAGGCGAACCGCTACATCGAGAAGGTCTACGGCAAAATCACCTCCGTCAGCCGCGTCCTGAAGACGGCCAGCGCCCCCATCAACGCCCTGTTTCAGGTCAAGACGGCGGCCTGCGAAAAGGCTGGCGTGCAGGTGGAACTCAAGATTACTTCCACCTGGAAGGAACTTCCGGTTTCCGGCTGGGAAATGTGCAAGGTGCTTTCCAACCTGATTGACAATGCGCTGGATGCGATGGAAGACCTGCCGAAATCGCAGCGGCACCTGGTCATTTCCCTGACGGAGAACATCCGCAGCTACGCGTTTTCCGTGGCCAACACGGG
>CAZGKQ010000254.1:0-1985 GCA_964526125.1 uncultured Faecalibacterium sp. | reverse complement strand
GAACCGTGGGGAACGGACAGCCTGCGCGTGCGCATGAGCGCAACGCCGGAGATGGACGCGCAGGATTGGGCGCTGACCGAGCCGATTGGAGACAGCAGCGCCACCATCACTTCCACCGAAATCGACACCACCGACCCCTGGTATCGCGGTGAGGAATGGGCGCAGTACCATCAAACCGGCACTGAATGGCGCATCACCAACGGGAAAATTACCGCCCACGTCTCTCACGAGGGCTGGATTACCTTCCTGAACCAGCGTGGCAAGGTGCTGACGGCGGAATACTGGCGCAATCGCGACCGCATTAACCGCTACTGCGTGCCGCTGCGGATTCCAGCGCGAGAGATGAAGCCCGTCCCCGGTGGCACGGATTTCGCCCTCACCGCACGCTTTGAAGCCTATGACGACGAGATGATTTTCGGCATGGGACAGTATCAGCATCGCCATCTGGACAAAAAGGGCGCGGTGCTGGAGCTGGCGCACCGCAATTCACAGGCCAGCGTGCCGTTCATGGTGTCCAGCCGGGGGTACGGCTTCCTGTGGAATAATCCGGCCATCGGCACGGCTTCCTTCGGCACGAATGTGACGGAATGGACGGCGAAATCCACCAAAAAGCTGGATTACTGGATCACCGCCGGAGATACGCCGTCGGACATTGAAGCAAATTACTCCGCCGTTACCGGCCGCACGCCCATGATGCCCGAATACGGCATGGGCTACTGGCAGTGCAAGCTGCGCTACCGCACGCAGGAGGAGCTGCTGGCCGTGGCGAGGGAAATGAAGCGGCGCGGTCTGCCGCTGGACGCGATCGTGGTGGACTTCTTCCACTGGACGCGGCAGGGGGACTTCCGCTTTGAGCCACGGGACTGGCCTGATCCACAGGCGATGGTGGATGAGCTGAAAAGCATGGGTGTGGAGACGGTGGTTTCCGTCTGGCCGACGATTGACGAAAAGAGCGTCAACTTTGGCGAAATGGCAGATCGAGGGCTGCTTGTTACCGCAGACCGGGGCAACGCCATTGCCATGACGTGGATGGGGAACACCTTCTTCTTTGATGCGACGAACCCGGAAGCGCAGCGCTTTGTCTGGGAACGCTGCCGGGAGAATTATTATCGCTACGGCATCCGCTGCTTCTGGCTGGACGAGGCGGAACCGGAATATGGGCCGTATGATTTTGACAACTACCGTTATTTCGCCGGTCCTGCGCTGCAATGCACCAACACCTACCCCGTCGGCTATGCCAAGGGCTTCTACGACGGACTCCGCGCCGAGGGCGAAACGGATATTCTTTCGCTGGTGCGCTGCGCGTGGGCTGGCAGCCAGAAGTATGCTGTCCTCACCTGGTCGGGCGACGTGTACTCCTCCTTCCGATCCATGCGCGAACAGCTTCAGGCCGGTTTGAGCATGGGCATGGCCGGGATTCCGTGGTGGACGAGCGACATCGGCGGCTTCCTCGGCGGCCAGATCGACGACCCGGCTTTCCATGAGCTGCTGATCCGCTGGTTCCAGTGGAGCTGCTTCTGTCCTGTCTTCCGCATGCACGGCGAACGCAGCCCGTGGTACGAGCGCGAGCAGGAGTACATTGGCGACGTGCGCCAGCTCACCAGCGGCCAAAGCAACGAAATCTGGTCGTTCGGCGAGGAGGTCTGCGCAATTTTAACGAAGTACCTCTTCGTCCGCGAGCGCATGCGCCCCTACATCCGCACGGTGATGCAGCAGGCTCACGAACATGGCGACCCCGTCATTCGCCCCCTGTTCTACAACTTCCCGGAGGACAAAGCCGCCTGGCAGGTCGAGGATGCCTACCTCTTCGGCGCAGACGTGCTGGTTGCCCCGATTCTGGAAGCCGGACAAACGTCGCGTGAGGTGTATCTGCCTGCCGGTGCAACGTGGGTGGATGCGCTGACCGGCGACACCTACGCCGGAGGCCAGACCATCCGCATGGCCGCGCCGCTGGACGTGATTCCCGTTTTGGTTCGTCAGGGCAG
>CAZGKQ010000253.1:0-2011 GCA_964526125.1 uncultured Faecalibacterium sp. | reverse complement strand
CTGGCGGAAGAGATGCGCGTGCTCTGCCATCAGGCGACACCGCCGCACTTGCAGGCCATCGCGGATCTGCCCCTGCACATGGCGCTGCTGGATCTGCACTACATGACCGAGCAGATTGCGTTTGCGGACGGCTGCCTGTATCGTCCGGCCACGCCGGAGGAAGGCGCGCTGCTGACGCTGGTGTATGCACCGTTTGCGGAAGAGGTCATTGGGCGGTATTAAATAATAACCAATCAAAAAAGCCGCCATCAGGCATCCCCTGACGGCGGCTTTTGATATGCGGAATTTTATCCTTCACTTTCCTTCAGCAGCACCTCCGCCAGCGCCTGAGCCATCGAGCCGGGACGCAGACAGGCCACCGCTTCCGCCGGAGTCGCCCAGCGAGCGGAGAGAATCTCGTTTGTACCATGGGGAACGCCTTCCGCCGTGGCCAGAAAGCCCAGCATCAGCTGCTCGCCGTCCAGATAGGGGCGCGAGGTGACGTAGCGCAGCGCATTCGGCTGCATACCAGTTTCCTCCATGATTTCGCGGCGGACGGCTTCTTCAGCGCTTTCGCCGGGCTGCATGTAACCGGCCACCAGCACCTCGCGCTCCGGACGGCGCTTCTCGCGCTGCAAAAGCACCTGCCCCTGCGCGTTGCAGACGGCGGCGATGATGCAGGTGGAAAAGCTGTCGAACCACGGGCGATTGCAGGCGGTACACCACGGCACAGCCCCGTCGTCGCCCAATATCCGCGCATCCAGCGCCTGACCACACGTTGGACAGTAACGATAATGCATCCGTTTTCCTCCTGAGCTGTCTTACTTTTGCGCAACGCGCTGCACGAGTGCCGGAAAACTGCGCTGCAACAGCGCAAACAGGCCGCCGCCCAGCATCACGCCCAGAAAATTCAGTAGAATGTCGTCAATATCCGTCATTCGCCCGATAAAAAGCTGGCAGCATTCAATGCAGAGGGGCAAAAGCAGCGCGCAGACGGCCAACAGAAGCGGATGGCGGAAGCGCTCCCATAACAGGGGCAGGAAAAAGCCAAATGGCACAAACATGACCACGTTGCCCCACAGGTTGATGAGAATTTCCTCCTCCGTGCCGTAGCGCAGCATGCGGCGGATGGTCAGCAGGGGCGTGAGCTGAATCTTTTCGCCCGTTTGCAGGCGGTGGAAGGCGGCTTGCAGCATCTTCGGCGGCGCTTGCCATTGGCCATCCAGCACCAGACAGAGCAGTCCGCCGAAAAGCAGCACAAAAAGCGTCAGCGCCTTTTCGCGCAGAGACCACGGGCGGCGCGGACGGCGCACCAGCAGCCAAATGGGGAATAACAGCGCCATCAACAGCGCGTAACGCAGCAGATAGGTTTTCATGCGTCAATGCTGCGCAGCGCCTGTGCGATGTCGTCAATCAGGTCGTCGCGGCTTTCCAGACCGAGGCTGATGCGCACCATGCCAGCCGGGATTCCGGCGGCGGAAAGCTGCTCCTCCGACATCTGCCGGTGGGTGGAGGTGGCCGGATTCAGGCAGCAGGTGCGCGCGTCAGCCACATGGGTTTCAATCGCGGCCAGCGTCAGGCGCTTCATGAAGGCTTCCGCCGCGCTGCGACCACCGCGCAGGACAAAGGAGACGACACCGCAGCCGCCGTTGGGCATGTACTTTATGGCACGCGCGTAGTACGGGCTGGAGGGCAGGTGCGGATAGCTGACGGATTCCACCTCCGGCTGCGCCTGAAGGAACTGGGCGACGGCCAGCGCATTCTCGCAGTGGCGTGGCATGCGCACATGCAGGCTTTCCAGCCCCAGATTGAGCAGGAAGGCGCTTTGCGGCGACTGCACGCAGCCCAGATCGCGCATGAGCTGGCTGGTGCATTTGGTGATGAACGCACCGGCCTGCCCGAATTTTTCGGCGTAGGTGATGCCGTGGTAGCTTTCATCCGGGGTGCAGAGGCCGGGGAACTTGTCGGCATGCGCCATCCAGTCAAAATTGCCGCTGTCCACAATCACGCCGCCCACCGCTGCGCCGTGGCC
>CAZGKQ010000252.1:0-2031 GCA_964526125.1 uncultured Faecalibacterium sp. | reverse complement strand
TGATTATGACAGCATGTATCTGCCGCTGGGCATTGCCGCAGATTTGCATCATCATCTGTATGTCTATGGAAGCATTCATCATCCAGAAAGTCCGGCCACGCCATCGGGGTTTCTGTCACAGGTGAATTACAAATAGCGCCTGTGTGGGAATTTTTTCTCACACAGGCGCGTAGATGATTACTTATTCATCAATTGGAGAAAACCTTGGTAGGAGCTGTTATTGCACTGTCCTGTGCTGACGGAGCCACTATAAAGCTTAACCTTGTTTAAGGTTTGGTTTGTGTTTCCGCCCATGTTTCCTTCAACTGTTTTGAAATTGTTGCCGCCAACAACAACAATGCCAACATGTCGGGAAGTATCTGCATCAGCCTCACCGTAGTAGATAAGGTCACCAGCCGACGGCGTATAATCCTCACCGCGTGGATGCCACTTTCCCTTACCGGACGCGACCATTCTCAAACGAGCTTGTCCACAATAGCCCGTATCATAAGGGAATCCAGATACATCCATGCCGCTGGCTGCCAGAAGCATGTAAATAAACCGCTGACACCAATCGCCGGACATTCCTAAATTGCCACCGGTATTATTGACGAGCGTCTGAGCGATCGTGACCATTCGAGCTTGCAAATTTTCAATCATTGTGCATGTCTCCCCAAAGCAGCTCGAATGCACATAGCGAGTTTCGTGCGTGCCATCGCCTTTCCCAAACCGGATTTTTACCCAGAGTTTGCTGGAGCTGCCGCTGATCGTCGGTCCTGTTTCAGTTCCTTCAATCATGAACATGCTGCCTTTCACCACTTGGACGAAAGTGTTTGAAGACGGTGATTTTCTCAAACGGACAGCGGTTTTGGTGGTTCGACCAAAGTCGCCAGCTGTATAGGTAGGGTCTTCCGTGTTGCCTGTGCTTCCTCCACCCGTTTCTCCACCGTTATCTCCGCTATCATCCCCACCCGACGACGTTCCGCTTGCGCTCTTGTTCACATACTTGGCGTGAATCCAACCGCTGCTCTTCCCGGAGGGCTGAATCTGAACCCAGTTCTGCGTGACAGACAGCACCGTCGCCGTCGTCGGCGAACTCAGCTGATAGAGCACGTTCGTGCCGCTCGTGCTTGAGCCGTCACGCACATTCACGTTGGATGCGTTCACCTTCACCGTGTCATTCGCCACAGCCACATAGGCCTTCATGACATAACCAACCGTGCCGTTCATGGTCGTCTGATACCAGTCCGCATCAGACGAGCTGCTCACGCTCACTACATCCCCGGTGGAAAAGCGTCCCAGAGACTTGCTGTCCTTCGACGTGCTTTCACGGCAGTTCAGTGCACCGCCCAAAACAATCCCATTTGCCATCAAAAAATTCCTCCTGTCGTTTCGTCTGTTTTTATCGCTATTATTTTCAAATTTTTTCTTCTTCCCTCTGGAAGGGCAGCTTCCGTACCGTCTCCATCACCCTTTTCGCCGAGCCATTTCCACCCCGTGCGCAGTAGGGTTCGTAGAGATAATCGTTCAGGTTCTCATACTCGTCCTGCGTGATGTAGCCGCGCTCGATGTAGCGCATGCCCAGATCAATAATCCGGTCGTGCGCCAGCCCCAGCAAAAGGCGGCTGTTTCCATCATTCCTGTTCGCATGCGCCTGAAGCATCGCCCAGAAGCCGGAGGAGGCCACAACGCTGCTGACGATAGCGCCCAGCAATGTCACCCATTCGGGCATCAGGCCTCACCTCCTTCCAGCGCATCCACGCGTTTTTCCAGCGCCGAGACACGCGATAATACGTCGCTCATTGTCGCTGCGTCGTTTTCGTCCTGTCGCGTCAGGAATTCATTCATCATGTAGCCCGTCTTTTCGCACACGGTGATGTGCGCCCAGCCCTCCGCCGATTCCAGCACCGTTACCTGTGTGCCTAATGGCACACGGGCGAGGATGGCGCTGGATTTGTCGGGGCGCTGGCGCAGATTGACCGTTCGGCCGCTTTGCGCCGTCACAATGGCGGTCGTGATGCTTTCTGTCTGTGGCATGGTTTCCTCCTTTTC
>CAZGKQ010000251.1:0-2065 GCA_964526125.1 uncultured Faecalibacterium sp. | reverse complement strand
GCCAGCTCTTCCAGCGACAGACCGCGCAGTTCGGCAATCTTCTGCGCCACATAGCGGACGTTGGCCGGTTCATTGCGCCGCCCACGAACGGGTTCGGGGGCGAGATACGGGCTGTCCGTCTCAATCAGCAGCCGATCCAGCGGCACATTCACCGCCGCTTCCTGCAATTTAGGGGCTTTTTTGAAAGTCACGGGGCCTGAAAAGCTGATGTGGTAGCCCAGTTTCAGGTACTCCTTCGCAATCTCCCAGCTGCCGGAAAAGCAGTGGATGATGCCGCCCGTCAGGTGCGCCCGGTGCTGCTTCATCAGCGTCAGGGCATCCTGATGCGCGTCGCGGATGTGCCACGCCACGGGCAGAGACAGCTGCCAGGCCAGCTCCATCTGCTGCTGGCAGACGGTCATCTGCGTCTCCCGGGGCGAAAGATCATAGTAATAATCCAGCCCAATCTCGCCAATGGCTTTGACCTTTTCCTCGCGCGTCCAGTCCGCCAGCGTCTGCAAATCCTCCTCGTGGAAGCCTTTCGCCTCGTGCGGATGAATGCCGATAGCTGCCCAGCAGCCCTCATGCGCTGCTGCAAAGTCCGCCGCGTGACGTGAGGTAGCCATGTCCGAGCCAATGACGGCAAAACGCGTTACGCCGTTTTCCGCCATCCGCCGGAGAACCTCCTCCCGGTCGCCGTCGAACCGCTCTTCATCGACATGGCAGTGAGAATCAAACAGCTCGATCATCCAACGATCGCACCGTCCTCCACGCCCTCGCCGACGCTCATCAGGCGCAGATTGTCCTGATCGTCCATGGCGGAGAGGATCATGCCCTGGCTCTCAATGCCGGCAATTTTGCGCGGTGCAAGGTTCGTGATGGCTACCACCTGCTTGCCCACCAGCTCCTCCGGCTGATAATACTTCGCAATGCCGGAAAGAATCGTCCGCTCGCCATCCTTGCCGAAGGAGAGGCGGAATTTAAGCAGCTTGTTGCTCTTCTCCACCTTCTCGCAGGACAGGACACGCGCCACCTGCATCTTGCATTTGCAGAAATCATCGAAGGCGATTTCCGCCGGGAATTCGAGGGCTTCGTGCTTCTTGTCGGCCTTCTTTTCTGCCTTTTTGTCGTTTTTCTTCTCCAGCTTTTTCTCCGGCTGCTCCTCGCTCACGGGCGGATTCAGGATTTCCAGCTCTTTCTTCACATCAATACGGGGGAAGAGCGCTTCGCCCTTGCAGACCTTCGTTCCCTGCGGCAGCTGACCGAACGTCTTGAGGGAATCCCAGCTGCGGAGGGCATCATCGTTCACGCCCAGCTGCTGGAAGATGCGCTCCGGCGTGGTGGGCATAAAGGGATAAATCAGCACGGCCACATAGCGCACGCATTCCGCCAGCGTCAGCAGCACATTCGCCAGACGATCCTTCTTCTCCGGATCTTTGCCCAGAATCCACGGCTGCGTCTGGTCGATGTACTTATTGCACTCGCCAATCACCTTCCAGATTTCCGCCAGCGCCTGACTGTATTGCAGCTTGTCCATCTGCGCCTCCACCAGCGAGGGAAGCGCCTGACAATGCGCTTGCAGGGGCGTATCAATTTCCGCATCCACCGCATCCGTCCAAGCCGGAACAACACCGCCAAAGTACTTTTCAATCATGGCGATGGTACGGCTGACCAGATTGCCCAGGTCGTTAGCCAGATCGGCATTCATACGCGTGAGGAAGGCCTCGTTGGTGTAATTGCCATCCGCGCCGAAGGGCATTTCACGCAGGAGGTAATAGCGCAGCGCGTCGCAGCCATAGCGCGCCACGATGGGCTGCGCATACTGCACGTTGCCCTTGGATTTTGCCATTTTGTCGCCACCAAAGAGCAGCCAGCCATGACCAAAGACCTGTTTAGGCAGCGGAAGACCCAGGGCATGCAGCATGATCGGCCAGTAAATGGTGTGGAAGCGGACAATTTCCTTGCCCACCAGATGCACATTGGCCGGCCAGTACTTCTGCATCAGCTCATCATGATCGGTGCCATAGCCCAGCGCCGTGATGTAGTTGCTCAGCGCGTCAATCCAGACGTAGACCACATGCTTCTC
>CAZGKQ010000250.1:0-2065 GCA_964526125.1 uncultured Faecalibacterium sp. | reverse complement strand
AGCGTGACGGTTGTCAGCAAACTGGGCGGCAACCTGATCTGCGCGGTGAAGGATAGCCGCATTGCGCTGAGCCAGGCGATGGCGATGCGCGTATTGGTAAGCTGAGGAGGTAGGAAGCATGAAGACACTCAAGGACGTTAAGGTTGGCGAGAACGCAGTCGTTGTGCGTCTGCACGGCGAAGGCGCCATCAAGCGCCGCATCATGGACATGGGTCTGACCCGTGGCACGGAGATTCATGTGCGCAAGGTGGCACCGCTGGGTGACCCGATGGAGCTGACGGTTCGTGGATACGAGTTGAGCATCCGCAAGGCCGACGCAGAAATGATCGAAGTGCAATAAAGAGGAAAGAGGAGACGAATATGGCAATTACCATTGCGCTCGCAGGCAATCCGAACTGCGGCAAAACGACCATGTTCAACGCCCTGACGGGTTCGCGTCAGTTTGTGGGCAACTGGCCGGGTGTGACGGTGGAAAAGAAGGAAGGCAAGCTGAAGGGCAACGATGAGGTGGTCATTCAGGACCTGCCGGGCATTTACTCCCTTTCCCCCTATACGTTGGAAGAAGTGGTGGCGCGAAACTATCTGGTCAATGACAAACCGGATGCGATTCTGAACATTGTGGATGCGACCTCCATCGAGCGCAACCTGTATCTGACCACGCAGCTGCTGGAATTGGGTACACCGATGGTCATCGCCATGAACATGATGGACGTGTCGCGCAAAAATGGCGACAAAATCGACCTGAAGAAGCTCAGCGCGGCGCTGGGGGTGGAGATTATCGCAACCTCCGCGCTCAAAGGCGAGGGCAGCATTCAGGCGGCGCAGGCGGCAGCCGCAGCGGCCAAAGACCATCAGAAGGGCGAGCATCCCCACGTCTTCACCGGCTCGGTGGAGCATGCGCTGGCGCACATCGAAGACCTGATCGAAAACAAGGTGGAAAAGCGCTTCCTGCGCTGGTATGCCGTCAAGCTCTTTGAGCGCGACGAGAAGGTGCTGGCGGAACTGGCACTGCCCACGGAAGTCAAGCGGGGCATTGAGGATGCGATTGCTTCCTGCGAGCAGGAGATGGATGACGACGCAGAGTCCATCATCACCAACCAGCGTTATGCTTACATCAACACGCTGATTCAGAACTCCGTGAAAAAGGGCAAGGCGAAGGGCAGCCTGTCTGTGTCGGACAAGATTGACCGCGTCGTGACCAACCGCGTGCTGGCATTGCCGATTTTTGCGCTGGTCATGTTCCTGGTGTATTACCTCTCCATCAGCACCGTCGGTACGATGATGACGGACTGGACGAACGATGTGTTCGTTGGCGAATGGCTACAGGGTGGCCTTCAGAGCCTGATGGAAGGCGCTGGCGTCTCTTCTTGGCTGACAGGACTGGTTGTTGACGGTATTGTAGGCGGCTGCGGCGCTGTGCTGGGCTTCCTGCCACAGATGCTGGTGCTGTTCCTGTTGCTGGCGATTCTGGAAGACGTGGGCTACATGGCGCGTATTGCGTTCATCATGGACCGTGTTTTCCGCAAGTTCGGTCTGTCGGGCAAGAGCTTTATCCCGATGCTGGTCGGCACGGGCTGCGGTGTTCCCGGCATCATGGCCTCCCGTACCATCGAGAGTGACCGCGACCGCAAGATGACCATTATGACGACCACCTTCATCCCCTGCGGCGCGAAAATGCCGATTATCGGCCTGATTGCGGCGGCGGTGTTTGGCGGTAACGCCTGGATTGGCACGTCGGCGTACTTCATCGGCGTGGCGGCCATCGTGATTTCGGGTATCATGCTCAAGAAGACAAAGGCGTTTGCCGGTGATCCGGCTCCCTTCGTCATGGAACTGCCGGCCTATCACCTCCCGTCCGGTCGCAACATCTTCCACAGTGTGTGGGAGCGTGGCTGGAGCTTTGTCAAGCGTGCCGGTACGGTGATTCTGCTCTCTTCCATCATCATCTGGTTCGCCAGCTCCTATGGCTGGGCACCGGCGGCGGATGTGCAGGTGGCGGCGCAGGAAGCGCATCAGGAAGAACTCGTCGAATTTGAACAGCTCAAGGCGGACTACGACGCAGCGC
>CAZGKQ010000249.1:0-2066 GCA_964526125.1 uncultured Faecalibacterium sp. | reverse complement strand
TCGCTGGCAGCTTTCCGGTCGCCGCCAGTGGGGCTCCCACCCCAGACCCCTTCGGCTGTCGCCTCTCAATTGACTTCTTGAGCGCGTGACAGTTGATAAAAGAGATTATCCAATGATCAGCTTGCTCGCGTCAATCACCTTGCCCTCGCAGCGCGCCGTGGCTGCGCCGCTGCTGACAGAAATGTCAATCAGTTGCAGGCCGTTGGCCAGATCAATGTCGGTGGAAACGCCGTCGTCCTCGTAAAGCGTGATGGCACGCCCGTGGTTGAGCCATCCCAGCAGCGTCAGATGCGTGGTGTCCAGCTGGTCGGAGGATTCCGCCGTGTGAACCAGCGGAATCACATGGCCGTGACGGATGAACAGCGGAACGACATTCATCGGCACGTCAATCCAGTGATGTCCCTTCATCATGGGGGTCAGCGAATAGTCGTCGCCGGAACGGAAGGTGACAAGCAGCATGTCCTCCGGCAGATAGACGTGACGACCGCGCGCATTCTGCTCGTAGACGGGAGCGATCATGCACTCGTCGCCCAGCATCAGCTGATCTTCCACTCGGATGGCGGTCTTGTCCTGCGGATAATCGAAGGCCAGCGGACGGAACATCATCTCGTCGCGGCAGGCGCACTTGACCAGCAGGCTGTACAGGTAGGGGAGCAGCGCATAACGGACGGAAACGACGTTGCGCATGTCCTGCCAGTTGCGGAAGCGGAAAATTTCCTGGTCACGCGTGTGCTGGGCGGAGTGATTGCGCATCAAGGGCGTGAAGACACCCAGTGCCAGCCAGCGCAGGAGCAGGTCTTCCGTCGTATTGCAGGAGAAGCCGCCCAAATCCGCACCGGTGAAGAGGAAGCCGCACATGTTCAGCGAGGGCATCATCTTCAGGTTCAGCAGCAGATGCGACCACCAGCTGCTGTTGTCGCCCTGCCATACGCCGCCATCGCGGTGCGCCCCGATGAAGGAGGAACGGCTGAAGAGCAGGTAGCGGTGGTCAGGATCGTAACGGTGGAAGCCTTCCGCCGCGGATTTGGTCATCATCGCGCCATAGAGGTTGTGGACGCGGTCGTGGCGCACGGGCTGCCCGTCGACAATGTGGTAGAAGCGGCGATAATCCTCGTCGTTGTTGGCGATGTTGACAAAGGCATCCTTGAGCTGGAAAGCGCCGTTGATGCCCAGATTCTCGTGGCGCAGCTTTTCCGCCATCTGGAAGGCGTTTTCAAGGCTCTCGACGCTGTAGAACAGGGCAGGCTCGTTCATGTCGTTCCAGAAGCCCTCAATACCGGCATCCAGCAGCGGACGATACTTCTCGCCGAACCACTGGCGCACGTCCTCACGCAGGAAGTCGGGGAAGCAGGAGCGTCCCGGCCAGACCGCGCCGATAAACAGGCTGCCGTCTTCCTTTTTGACGAAATAGTCGTTTTTCACGCCCTCTTCGTAGACGGGGTCGCCGTCCTCCTGCTTCACGCCTGCGTCGATAATCGGCACGACGTGAATGTGCTGCGCCTTCAAATCCGCCGTGCAGCGCTTCAGGTCGGGGAAGTTGTCGAGATTCCACGAGAAATCCTTGAAATCCTGCATGTAGTCGATGTCCATGCAGACGCTGTCCAGCGGAATGTGACGCTCCCGATGCTCCGACACGATGAACTTCAGCTCGTCCTCCGTGGAATAGCCCCAGCGACTTTGCATATAGCCCATCGCCCAGCGCGGCGGAATGTAGCTGCGGCCAATCAGGTGGCGGAATTCGCGCACCAGCCCCGTCAGCGTCGTGCTCTCAATGAGGTAAACGGACAAATCGCCGTTTTCGGAAGTGATAACGGCCTTAGACCCGTCGGAATATCCCAGATCGAACACAATCGCACCCGGATCGTCAAAATACGCGCCCCACACGCCCTTTTCGCCGCTGAACAGCAGCAGATTGTGGCTGGCATAAATGCCCGGCTTATTCTCCGTATGGCTGAAATCGTCCATGTTCCAGGAGCGATAGAGGTGGCCGCGCTTGTTGATGCCGCGCACCGTTTCGCCCAGGCCGAAGATCTGGTCGTCCTCGCCCAGCGTCGTCTTAAAGGAAA
>CAZGKQ010000248.1:0-2081 GCA_964526125.1 uncultured Faecalibacterium sp. | reverse complement strand
AATACTTGATGCCGCCGTCGGCAATCACGCGAATGCCGTGCTTGTCGGCTTCCTCTGCGCAGTCCGCCACCGCCGTCACCTGCGGCACGCCGATACCGGCGACCACACGAGTGGTGCAGATGGAGCCGGGGCCAATGCCAACCTTCACGCAGTCCACACCAGCGGCAATCAGGTCATGCGTCGCCGCTGCCGTCGCCACGTTACCGGCAAAAAGCTGGATGTCCGGGAAGCGGTTGCGGATAGCTTCCACCTGACGCAGCACGCCGACGGAATGGCCGTGCGCCGTGTCGATGGAGATCACGTCCACCTTCGCATCCAGCAGCGCCTCAATGCGCTCGAACACATCGTGCGTCACGCCGACAGCCGCACCGCAGAGCAGACGACCCTTCGCATCTTTGGCGGAGTTGGGGTACTTGGTGGATTTTTCGATGTCCTTGATGGTAATCAGGCCGCGCAGCACACCGTTTTCGTCCACAATCGGCAGCTTCTCGATGCGGTGCTTCGCCAGAATCATCTTGGCCTGCTCAAGGGAGGTGCCAACAGGCGCGGTGATGAGGTTTTCGCTGGTCATAACCTCGCTGATCTTCCGGCTATAATCCGTTTCAAAGCGCAGGTCGCGGTTGGTCAGGATGCCGACCAGCTTGCCATCACGGGTAATCGGCACGCCGCTGATGCGGTAGCGCGCCATCAGGTTCTCCGCATCCTGAATCAGGTGATCGGGAGAAAGATAGAACGGATCGGTGATCACGCCATGCTCGGAGCGTTTCACCTTGTCCACCTGCGCTGCCTGTTCGGCAATGCTCATGTTCTTGTGAATGATGCCCAGACCGCCTTCACGCGCCATCGCAATGGCCATGCGCGAATCCGTGACCGTATCCATGGCCGCGGACATCAGCGGAATGTTCAATTTAATTTTAGGCGTCAACTGAATAGAGAGATCCACTTCCTTGGGCAGCACCTCGCTGCGCGCCGGCACCAGCAGAACATCATCGAACGTAAGACCTTCCCGAACAACCTTTTGCAGCATGGGCGAAAATCCTCCTCGTCAATGTAAGCGTTATTGATTGTTGAAACAGAACATTTTCTGTCTCAAGCAGCCGTAGGTTATCCTTAATTGTAACAAAGGGGGCGTTTTTTGTCAATGGCTGTCCTGACGAAAATTCGCCCGGAATGCAAAGGATTCGCCCACCTTCCATGATTCGGCCTTTTTGCCCACCTGAATTCACATGATTTTCAATTTGCCCCATTGCCCAAAAGGCTTTTTTGTGGTATACTGAAGGTGGATACAGGAAAAGGTGACACGCCCATCGTGTGCGCAGACGTTTTTCCATCGCTCCGCCACGCGGCGCGCTGCGCCTTTTCCAGAAAGTGAGGAATTCATCATGAAAACCAATTGCGTGATTACCATCGGCAGACAGTTTGGCTCCGGCGGACGCTATGTCGGGCGCATGCTGGCAGAAAAGCTGGGCATTCCCTTCTATGACAAGGAGCTTTTGTCAGAGGCAGCCAAACAGAGTGGCATCTGTGAAGAAATTTTTGAGGATCATGATGAGAAGCCGACCCGTTCCCTGCTGTTCAATCTGGTCACGGGCATGCAGGTGCACGGCGATGCCGGCTCGTACTACATGGACATGCCGCTGAACCACAAGATTTTCCTGGCGCAGTTTGATGCCATTCGCGCCATTGCAGACAAGGGGCCGTGCGTCATCGTTGGCCGCTGTGCCGACTATGTGCTCAAAGATCGCCCGAACACCATTTCCGTCTTCGTCAAGGCGGAGATGCAGAGCAAGGTGGAACGCGCCGTCAAATATTACGGCGTGGAGCCGCAGAAGGCCGAGGAGCGCATCCGCAAGGCCGACAAGCAGCGTGCTTCCTACTACAATTATTACGCCACCGCCACCTGGGGGGATGTGAACAACTACGACCTGTGCGTGGACACGGGCAAGCTGGGCGTAGAGGGCGCTGTTGACCTGATTATCCGCTTTGCCGAGCTGCGTCAGGCTCAGATGGAAGCCACGAAGTAATCTGAATTTCAACAGGAGGGATAGAATCCGACATGAAACGCCTTCTGGCACTTGCGC
>CAZGKQ010000247.1:0-2088 GCA_964526125.1 uncultured Faecalibacterium sp. | reverse complement strand
GGGTCAACCGGCGGCAGATGGTCGCAGATCATCACAAAAGCATCTTCGCCATTGTCCACATAGTAGCGTTTGCGCACGCCCATCTTGATAAAGCCCAGCGATTTGTAAAGATTCTGCGCCACTTCGTTGCTCCGACGCACTTCCAGCGTCGCGTAGGCCGCACCAAGGTTGGACATATATTGCAGCAGCGCATGCGTCAGGCGTTTGCCGATCCGCTGGCCGCGATAGGCCTGTAGCACGGCAATGTTCGTGATCTGGCTCTCGTCCAGCACAATCCACGCCCCGGCATAGCCGATGATTTCCCCTGCCTTTTCCGCCACCAGATACCGCGCAACCGGGTTTTTCATGTCGCTGACAAATGCATCCCTCTCCCACGCATCCGTCGGGAACGTCGCGATTTCCACCGCGTATACCCCGTCCACGTCCGCCATCGTCATTCGGCGGATGATGACCTCCTCGTTTTCAGGCATGCAATCCCTCCGTCAGCTTCTTGTTCAGGGCGGCGTTCGGTGCTCGCAGATACAGCGGCATCAGCGTCAGGTAGTCCACCGTTTCCGTCTCCAGCGAGGCCAGATGCGCCACCGAAGCCGGACGCAGGAAGGCATGCTGCGGCTGCGCAAAGAGGGCGCGCTCCCCCAGCAGCTCCTGCAGGCGCGCCCGATGCACCGGCATGCCATCCCCCAGAAACAGAAACTGATCGCCGAAGCTCTGGATGGCCTCCACATACGCTTCCAGCTTCATGGGCGTGTCGGCCATCAGCCGCTCCGGTCGCACCGGACGATCCGGTCGCTCCGAGCCTGCACCTGTAGAAAAGGCAGCGCCATAGACCTGCCCGGCTCGTGCATCCTGAATCGGACAAATCACGCACCCGGACGGTACAGCAACGTCGCAGATGCCAGCCGCCATCGCTTCCAGCGCGTTCACCGCCACGCAGGGCTTCCCTGCGCCGTGCGCCAGCCCCTTGACCGTGCTGACGCCCAAACGAACGCCTGTAAACGAGCCGGGACCTACCACCACGGCCAGACGATCCATCTCCGCCAGCGTCAGGCCAGTGGATTGAAACGCCTGATCAATCATCGGCAGCAGATTCACCGAATGCGTCTTATGATTCATGACAGCACATTCGTGGCGGATGCCCTCCTCCGTCAGGATGGCGACACCACAAACCGGCCCGGATGTGTCAATTGCCAGCAGCTTCATGCTTCTTCCTCCCACGTCAATGCGCGGAAATCCCCCATGGGGGTAATGGTAATTTCGCGCTCGTTTTCTCCTGTCGGTGTCAGGCGGATGGCCAGATGCGTTTCGGGAATGGCCTCCGGACACTGGCTTGGCCACTCGACCACCGCCACGCCGTCACCGCCCAGATATTCTTCCATGCCCATCTCGTACAGTTCCTCGACGCTGTTGAGCCGATACCAGTCAAAATGATACAGCGGCAGCCGACCATCCTCGTAGACATTGAGAATGGTGAAAGATGGGCTGGTCACGGTGGACTGCACCTGCAAGCCCTGCGCCAGTCCGCGCGTGAATTCGCTCTTGCCAGCGCCCAGATCGCCCCATAAAAGAAGCACATCCCCCCTTTGAAGCTGCTGTGCCAAACGAGAGGCCACGTCGCGTGTTTCGATGGGAGAATGTGTCTTCATGGTCATTTTCCTTTCTTCCGGCATGGCCGGGGCTTACGCTTCGCCATTTTTTCTGACTTTACCGGCGAACATGCAGCAGCGGAGACAGCCGCTTATACATCACATACGTCAGTGCACTCAGGATGATGCCCTTGAACAGGTTAAACGGTGCCGTCACATACAGCAGCACCTTCCACGGCGCATCCACAAAGGGCAGTGCCTTCTGTGCCATCGCCACAATGCCATCCATCGGCATCCCGAATGCTTTCATATAGAATGGGAACATCACAAACCAGTTGACCGCCACCGCCGCCACCACCATGCAGAGGGTACCCACTGCCATGCCGATCAGCGCCGTCTTGCGCGTTTTGTGGCGGCGATAGATCCACGCCGCAGGCAGCACAAAGGCCGCGCTCATCAAAAAGTCGGCCAGCTCGCCCACATACATGGAGGAGGAATGCAGCAG
>CAZGKQ010000246.1:0-2146 GCA_964526125.1 uncultured Faecalibacterium sp. | reverse complement strand
CAACCATCAGCCGCAGGCCGCGGTTGGAGTGATGGTCATTGCGGTTGGTCTTCAGATGCTCGTTCAGGTGATTGATACGGGCAGTCAGCAGGGCAACCTGCACTTCGGGAGAACCGGTGTCGCCCTCATGCTGGGCGTAAGTGGCGATGATCTCGCTCTTGGTCATTGGGGGATTCCTCCATTATTTTTATTCAGGGCAATCGCCTGTTCACGCAGTGCGCCGTCGGAGTGATCGTGCGTCCGCGCAAACGGTTCACAAGCCCATCGGCTATTGTATCAGATTTTTTCCCGTTTGTAAATGGTCAATTCGGGTTTTTTACAATGAACTTTGCATTCACAGCAGCAAAAAGCAGCAAAATTCCTGCAATATCAGTACGCCTTGGCGAAATACATGACCTTCTTCGCCTTTTTGCCGCAGCAGACGCAGGTATCGCCGAACCATTCCTTCTCCTGGTCAAAGGGCATGTTGCGCGAGGAGGCGTTGTACTTCTCCTTGATTTCGTCCTCGCAGGCGCGTTCGCCGCACCACATGGCCTTGGCGAAACCGCCATCCACGGCCTGAGCCAGCTCGTCCATGTTGTGCACGACGGTCGTCTTTTCGTCGCGGAACTTTTTGGCCTGAGCGAACAGGGTATCCTGAATGTCGTCCAGCAGCTTCAGCAGCTCCTGCTCGATGTTTTCCAGCGGCAGCGTCACCTTTTCGCACAGATCGCGGCGGAAGACCGTGACCACGCCGTTTTCCAGATCGCGCGGCCCCACTTCCAGACGCACCGGCACGCCCTTCATCTCCCAGTCGTTGAACTTATAACCGGCGGACACGGTGTCGCGGTCATCCAGCTTCGTGCGGATACCAGCCGCTTTGAGCTGCGCATCCAGCTTTTCGCACGCTTCCGTCACGCCGGGCTTATGCGCGGCGATGGGCAGAATCACCGCCTGAATGGGCGCAACACGCGGCGGCAGGCGCAGGCCACGCTCATCGCCGTGCGTCATGATGATGGCACCGATCAAACGGGTGGACACGCCCCAGCTGGTTTCCTCGGCGTAGGTCAGCTTGCCCTCTTTGTTCTGGAACTGGATGCCATACGCCTCGGAGAAATTCGTGCCAAAGTTATGGCTGGTACCGGCCTGCAGCGCCTTACCGTCCTGCATCATGGCTTCCATCGAGTAGGTCGCACGCGCACCGGCGAACTTTTCCTTTTCGCTCTTCTGGCCGACGTACACAGGCAGCGCCATCACCGTTTCGGCCACTTCCTGATACACGCCCAGCATCTGCATGGTTTCCTCCTGCGCTTCCTCGGCGGTCGCGTGAATGGTGTGACCCTCCTGCCAGAGGAACTCGCTCGTGCGCAGGAAGGGACGGGTGCTCTTTTCCCAGCGCATGACGGAGCACCACTGGTTGTATTTCATCGGCAGGTCGCGCCAGCTCTGCACCCACTTGGCGTACATGGTGCAGAAGATGGTTTCGGACGTCGGACGCACGGCCAGACGCTCCTGCAGCTTTTCCGTGCCGCCCTGCGTCACCCAGGCCACTTCCGGCGCAAAGCCTTCCACATGCTCCGCTTCCTTCAGCAGCAGACTTTCCGGAATCAGCATGGGGAAATACACGTTTTGATGCCCTGTTGCCTTGAAGCGCTTATCCATTTCCTCCTGGATGCGCTCCCAGATGGCGTAGCCGTAGGGGCGGACGATCATGCAGCCGCGCACGGGTGCATAGTCGCACAGTTCCGTCTTCAGAATGACATCCGTGTACCACTGCGAGAAATCCTCGTTACGGGGTGTGATGTGGGTTACAAATTCCTGCTTCTTTTCCTTGGCCATGTTTTTTCTCCTCTTTCCTGTCTCATTTTTTTGCCCGAGGCAAAAGAAAAAGCCTTCGCCTCTGCTTTTCATTGCAGGGACGAAGGCATGTCATCATGCTTCGCGGTACCACCCGGCTTAGGTACAGCAGCTCGCTGTCCTCTCTCTTTGCGTCCTTTCACGGGGACGAAACGGCGGCGATTGACCGCAGCTCCCGGCCGGGACGATGCTGCTGCTCCCTGTGCGCCTTTCACCGCCGCGCACTCGCTGAAAAGGAGAAAATCCCAGCATCGGAACCGTTCATTGCTCTATTGCGATTATACACCATGCAGGCCGCAATTGCAAGCAC
>CAZGKQ010000245.1:0-2175 GCA_964526125.1 uncultured Faecalibacterium sp. | reverse complement strand
TCCCTTCGAAAACAAGGAGGAATTCGAGGCCAATTTCCCTGCGAATTTCATCTCCGAGGCCATCGACCAGACGCGCGGCTGGTTCTACACGCTGGAAGCCATCTCCACGCTGCTGTTTGACCGCGCACCGTTTGAAAACTGCATCGTGCTGGGTCATGTGCAGGACGAGCAGGGACGCAAGATGTCCAAGCATCTGGGCAACGTCGTCAGCCCGTTTGACGAGCTGGACAAGTTTGGTGCCGATGCGCTGCGCTGGTACTTCTACACCACCTCCGCGCCGTGGCTGCCCAGCCGCTATTCCGAAAAGGCCGTGCGCGAGGGGCAGAACAAGTTCCTGGCGACGCTGCAAAACGTGTATGCCTTCTTCGCCATGTATGCGGAGATTGACGGCTTTGATCCCAACGCGCATCCACTGTCTGGCGAAAAGCTGTCCCTGATGGACAGGTGGATTCTGTCCCGGCTGAATACGCTCATCCGCCAGGTGGATGAGGATCTGTGGAACTACCGCGTGACGGAACCGGCCATGGCTATCCAGAACTTTGTGGATGAATTGAGCAACTGGTATGTCCGCCGTGGCCGCGAGCGCTTCTGGGGCAAGGGCGATGAGCAGGACAAGAATGCGGCATTTGCGACGCTCTACCATGTGCTGGTGACGCTGAGCAAGGTCTGCGCGCCGTTCATTCCCTTCCTGAGCGAGGAAATCTATCAGAATCTGGTGGTCAACAATGTGCCCGGCGCGGTGGACTCCGTGCATCTGTGCGACTTCCCGACGGTGGACGAAAGCGCCATTGATCCGGACATGGAGGCGCAGATGGAAGCGCTGGTGGAAGTGGTGCAGCTGGGTCGCGCGTGCCGCAATCTGGCGAACATGAAGACACGCCAGACGGCTGCCTGCCTCTATGTGAAGGGCGCTTCCTTCACGCAGAACTATCAGGCGCTGTGCGAGGATGAGCTGAACGTGAAGCAGGTCATCTTCACCGAATCGGCGCGTGACTTCACCACCTACCAGCTCAAGCCGCAGATGCGCACGCTGGGGCCGAAGTACGGCAAGCTGCTGGGCAAGATTGGTCAGTATTTGCAGACGATGGACGGCAACGATGTCGTCGACGCCTTTGCCGCCGGAGAAACCGTCTCCTTCGACGTGGACGGCACCACGGTGACGCTCACCAAGGACGACGTACTCACCTCCCCTAAGCAGAAGGAAGGCTTCGTGGCGCAGGAAGACAGGGGCGTGACGGTCGTGCTGGACACGAACCTGACCCCCGAGCTGATTGCGGAAGGCTATGTGCGCGAGGTCATCTCCAAGATTCAGACCATGCGCAAGGAAGCCGGATTCGACGTGACCGACCGGGTCGACATCCGCTACACCTGCCCGGCTGAGCTGGCCAAGGCCATCGAGGATGGCGTGGACATGCTCAAATTCGGCACGCTGGCGGAAAGTGTGGCCTGTGCCGCTGCGGATGAGTCCTTCATCGCGAAAGAATGGAATATCAACGGCCAGGACTGCGTCCTCGCCGTGCGGATTCATCAGGCATAATTTCCTATAAACGAAGCCCCTGCTGCTTTATGAAGGCTCATGAAGCAGCAGGGGCTTTTTGACGCGTCTGGGAGCAAGAAAAAAGCGCTGCTTTTTTTCTCGCAGCGCCCTCATAAAAAAGTAACACATTTCATCCTGCCACTTTCCATCACCCACCTCACGCCAGGGACGAATAAACACATTAGCCAGTCAAAAAACATGGCACAGAACCCGTTGCAGACAGCCCTCGGTCATCGGCCGGAGGGAGTCGTACCTAACTGCCCACGTCAGCAAGAAATTAGGACGGTGGGGGGATTCCAAAGGGGGCGACACCCCGTCTTGGCAGCCCTGTGGCGCCCCCCTTTGGTGCCTCTTTGCCGAGGCTTTCTCTCACAGAGAAAGCCGGAGAAACGGCCCCTACCAGCATGGTAGAAAAAACGGTGCATCATCACAGAAAAAGCGCTGCCTTTTCACAGCAGCGCCTTTTTCTTAAATGCCCGTTACCGCGTCGATGGGCAGGGAAATCACAATGCCCTTCGCATCACTGTGCATGCCGCACCGGGTGCCGATGGACTGCATGATGGCGACCTTGTTTTCCGCCGGGGTCAGGATGAGCACAATTTCCTTCTCATCCTGCACGCTCAGCCCCCAGAAGCCGG
>CAZGKQ010000244.1:0-2201 GCA_964526125.1 uncultured Faecalibacterium sp. | reverse complement strand
AAAATCCTGCTCATTTCCGGCAACGACCTGAAGGCCGCGCACGACATGGAGGATGCTCAGCAGCTTTTGGAGGACGGCGTGGCCTGTCTGCCGGGCGGCGAAATCGACCTCACGCGCGGCGCATCGAGCCATGAAAGTGCCTGGCGACGGCTGGATGCACTTTCCCAGTCGGTTCGCGGTCAGGTGCGTCTGCTGTGCACGAGCATGGATGCGGCGTTGCAGCGCATGGGCTGTGCGGAGCATTTCCGCCAGAGCATCATGGAGCTTCATCCGGGCGATCGCATGGATCCGGCTGACCTGATTCACTGCCTGACCCTGATGGGTTATGAGCGCATCAGCATGGTGGAAGGCAAGGGGCAGTGCGCCATGCGCGGCGATATTGTGGACGTTTATCCCCCGTCGAGTACGCAGAGCCTGCGCATTGAGTTTTTTGACGATGAAGTGGATTCCATCCGCGAATTCGACTGCATCAGCCAGCGCAGTCTGGACACGCTGGATCATTGCGTGCTGACACCGGCGACCGAAGTGCTGCTTTCGCCGGAGGAAGCCGTTTCCGCCGCGCAGCGGATGCGCAGCGCCATTCAGGGGCAGCCGCTGGTGGAAACAGCTACCTCCTCCAACCTGTTTGCTGATTTGCCACCCCTGCCGGAAGATTCCGAGGACGATGCTGCTTTTTTCGACAAACAGATTTCTCCCAAGCTGCTCAAGCGCCAGCAGACAGCCGAGCGCAAGGCAGATCTGGAGCGTCGGCGCACGCAGCTGATGGCCGATGCGGATGCGGTGGAAAACGGTCTGCCCTTCCGCCGGATTCGTTCCTGGCTGACGGTGCTGACCGACAACACCGCCACCATCGTCGATTATTTCCAGCCGGACATCATCGTTCTGTCTGACCCGAATCTGCTGCGGAAGCGCGCCGAGGAGCGCAACGCCGGTTTTGCGGAGGATCTGGACAGCGCCATCCACCGTGGTGAAGCCGTTCAGGGGCAGGAAACGCTGCTGATGGGCTGGGAAACGCTGCTGGACACGCTGGCGCACTATCCCCTGCTGGCCGTGACGGAGTTTCTGGAAGCGCTGGGGGGCGTGAACGTCCGGGACGCGGCGGATCTGGGTGTTCAGCGCATCGCCGGTTATTCCTCCCAGCTTCGACCTCTGGCGGAGGACTGCGACGGCTGGCTGCGCGAAGGGTATCGCATCGCCGTGCTGTGCGGCGGCGTGGCGCGTGGTCATCGTCTGGCTTCCGCCCTTCAGGAATACGATGTCGCTGCCGACTTCTGCGAAAGCGTTGAATCTTTGCCAGAGGGGCGCGTGCAGGTGTTGCCCGGCACGCTCACCCACGGCTTTTTGTGGGAGGAAGCGCGGCTGATCCTCATCAGCGATACCGATGTGTACGGCACAGGCTATCGCAAAGCGAAAAAACGCCAGAACAGCGGCGAAAAGATTGCCGCCTTCACCGACCTCAAGCCCGGCGACTACGTTGTCCACGAGGAGCACGGCGTGGGCATCTATCTGGGCACGGCGCAGATGAAAAACGGCGGCACGCGCCGGGATTATCTGCAAATCCAGTATCAGGGTTCAGATAAGCTCTATGTTCCCATTGAAGCACTCAGCCGCGTGCAGCGCTACATTGGCAACCCGGCCAATCCGCCCAAGCTGAACCGTCTGGGCAGCAGCGAATGGCAGAAACAGAAGCAGAAGGTCAAAGAAGGCCTGAAGAAGATGGCTTTCGATCTGGTGCAGCTTTATGCGCGGCGCACGCAGGAAACCGGCTTCGCCTTCAGCCCGGATACCCCCTGGCAGCGCGAGTTTGAGGACATGTTCCCCTACGAGCTGACCCCCGATCAGGAGCAGAGTGTCCGCGAAATCACGGCGGACATGGAATCACCGCGGAACATGGATCGCCTTCTCTGCGGCGACGTAGGGTACGGCAAGACCGAAGTCAGCCTCCGTGCCGCCTTCAAGGCGCTGATGGATAACAAGCAGGTCGCCATTCTCGCGCCGACCACCATTCTGGCGCAGCAGCACTATAACACCGTCCTTAAGCGCTTTCAGGGCTTTCCCGTGCGCGTGGATGTGCTCAGCCGTTTCCGCACGCCCAAAGAGGTCAAGGAAGTTCTCCGCCGCGTGAAGGAAGGCGAGATTGACATTCTCGTCGGCACCCACCGGATTCTGGGCAAGGACGTGCAGTTCAAAAATCTCGGACT
>CAZGKQ010000243.1:0-2229 GCA_964526125.1 uncultured Faecalibacterium sp. | reverse complement strand
ACATCCGTGGCAATCAGAATCGGGAATTTGCCGCGCCGGAAGTCGTTCATCACCACGTTGCGCTGACTCTGGCGAATGTCGCCGTGGATGCATTCCGCGCTGTAGCCTTCCTTCTTCAGGCGGCTAGTCAGCCGATCCGTCATGAACTTCGTGTTGCAGAAAATCATGATGCGCTGGTATACGTCCGCATCCAGCAGATAGAGCAGATGGTCAATCTTCTTGTCATGTTCCGTGTTGATGACGTACTGAGCAATCTGGGGACGATCCTGCTTCTTGGCTTCCACCGTCACTTCCACCGGGTCGTGCTGATATTTCCAGGCGATGGTGAGCACGTCCTGATTCGTGGTGGCGGAGAAAAGCACCAGCTGGCGGTCCTCCGGCGTGGCTTCGATAATGCGCGTCACGTCCTTAACAAAGCCCATGTTGAGCATCTCATCCGCCTCGTCCAGCACCATCGTATGGACGGCGTGAAGATGCACGTTGCCCCGGTTGATGTGATCCAGCAGACGGCCAGGGGTGGCCACGAGAATCTGCGGCTTACGCTTGAGCGCCGCCAGCTGCTTGGGAATCGGCTGTCCGCCGTAGAGGACGGCAATGCGGCAGCCGCGGATGTACTTGGCCAGCCGCGTCAGCTCATCACCGATTTGCAGCGCCAGCTCGCGCGTGGGAGCCAGCACAACCTCCTGCACCTCCGGATCATTGAGCTGGATGTATTCCAGCATGGGGATGCCGAACGCGCAGGTTTTGCCCGTGCCGGTGGGGGCGATGGCGTTCACGTCCGCCCCGGACATCATCAGGGGGATGGTTTTCGCCTGCACGGTGGAAGGGGTGGTGAAGCCCATGTCCCGGATGGCGCGCAACACCTCCCGGGACAGATCCATCTCCTCAAAGGTTGTGTGGGGCGTGGGCTGCTGGTTTATTTCGGATGAAGCCATGTTTTCGCCAGCCTCACTCGTGATATTCGTGGATCGCCTTGCTCAGCTGATCCGGGCAGGACGTGTTGCCGCGGCAGAGCACGCCTTCCAGCTTCTGCGCCACTTCATCCGCCTTGCAGCCGATGACCATGCGCGCCAGACCCTGCGTGTTTCCCTTGCAGCCACCGATGAACTTGCAGTGGGTAATCACGCCGTCCTGAATTTCCAGCTCAATCTCAGAGGAACAGGTGCCATGTGTTTTGTAATGATACATTTTGTTTTCTCCTTGCAAAAAATGTCGTTTTGCACCTCCCCGACCCGGCCGCATAGGCTGTGGCATGGGGGTGGCGCATGTGGAAATCTGGCTCACGGATTCGAGCGGCCTGCATCTTTGGCGCGGACAATGGCTGCCCGTCGCGACGCGGCTGCGCCATCCGACGCTGGTGGATGTTTCCGGCGGCCAGGTGGCGCTGTATGACCGTTCTGCGCGGCTTTGCAGCCTGAATGGCCGCTGTTTTGCCGCGCCGCCCGGTGTAGAGCTGCTTCGGCTGCGCCACGGAGAGCTTTTTCTGCTTTCCGGCGAAACCAACTGCCTCTCGCGCTATGATGGCCGGGGGAATCTGCTTGTGACCACCGCCACAGGGATTGATCCGCAGGATTTCTGCTTTTTCCGGGGGATGGCGGCTGTCTGCGGCCATCAGGACGGGTGCATTCACCTGCTGTCCCTGCCGGATTTGCGGCCTGTGAGCACCATTGCGGCACCGGGATGGCCGCTGCGGATTACCAGCGACGACCAGACGCTGGCCGTGCTGTCGGTGGTGCAGGCGGAACCGGTGCAGACGCTGCTGCTGCGGATTGATCCCTTTGATGGGACTTATGCCCCGATGGCACTGCTGAATGGCTGGCCGGGGGCGGTGGCGATGGATGTTGATGGTGGAATATGGTGCGCCACACAGGAACGGGTGGTGCATTTCAGGGAAGATTCGCTTGTCCCGGATACACGGATAGACGGGTTCAGGGGAATCCGGTTTCTGGAGACACATGGGAAATGGTTGTTGATTGGGGATATGATGAAGGGATGTTATTTAATAGGGGAGCACCAGGATGGAAATCGGCTTTTGCATCAGGGAGAATCCGGCCAATGTACCTTCGGTTAGAAGAAAAAAACCAACACACGCCCACAAAAAACCAGCAAGTGTCACGCTCGTAGAGCCGCGCACGACAGGTTAAATCACGCCGCTTTCGCGTCGCTCCCCTGCCCCCTTCACAACGCCTGATGCAGAAAAAGGGGACGCTCCCCAACCGGAAAGCGTCC
>CAZGKQ010000242.1:0-2243 GCA_964526125.1 uncultured Faecalibacterium sp. | reverse complement strand
CAGAGCGCCAGCCCTGAACAGCTGCACAACGCCCTCTCCACCGCCGCCATGGCCGCCCTGACCCCCACCTGGGTCGCCTGTGAAAACCAGCGCGCCCCCCATCGTCAGGCGTATTACCTCTCCGCCGAATACCTCATGGGGCGCATGGTTTATAATAACCTGTACTGCCTCGGCGTGCTGGACGAGGTGAAGGCGCTGCTGAAGGATAAGGGCGTTGACATCGCCATCCTGGAAGACATCGAAGACGATGCTTTCGGCAATGGCGGACTGGGTCGCCTCGCCGCATGCTTCCTTGACTCCGCCGTGACGACGGGCGTGCCGCTGACGGGGTATGGACTGCGCTATCAGTATGGCCTGTTTAAGCAACGCTTCGTCAATGGCTACCAGCATGAAGAGCCGGATGACTGGAGCCGCTTCGGCGACCCGTGGAGCATCCGCCGCCTTGACCTGGCCGTCACCGTCCCCATGAAGACCGGCGACGTGCTGGCCGTCCCCTATGACATGCCCGTCATCGGCTATGGCGCGAAGAATATCGGTACCCTGCGCCTGTGGCAGACCGAATCCCTGCACGAAATCGACTTCCGCAGCTTCAATGAGCAGCACTACGCCCAGGCCTGTGCCGATAAGAATAAGGCGGAGGACATCACCAAGTTCCTCTACCCCAACGACGACCGCCGCGAAGGCAAGCAGATGCGCATCAAGCAGCAGTATGTACTGGTCAGCGCCTCCCTGCAGGACATGGTTCGCGCCTATAAGCAGCGCCATGGCGATGACTACGCCTACTTTGCGGATGAATACGCCGTGCAGCTCAACGACACGCATCCCGTGATGGCCATTCCGGAGCTGATTCGTCTGCTGATGGCCGACGACTTCACCTTTGAAGCCGCGTTTGAGATTGCGCGCCATGTCTTCGCCTACACCAACCACACCGTGATGCAGGAGGCGTTGGAAAAGTGGGATCTGGCACTGCTCTCCAGCGTCTGCCCGGAGATCGTGGCCATCATCCGCCAGATCGACAAAAAGTTCAAAGCGGACATGGCTGCCCTGAGCGCCGAGGTGAAGCCGACGCGCTGCATCATCTGGAATAATCAGGTTCACATGGCGCAGCTGGCTGTTTACGCCACCTATGCCACCAACGGCGTGGCCGCCATTCACTCCCAGATTTTGAAGGACGATGTGTTTGCGGACTGGTATGCGCTCTATCCCGACCGCTTCCAGAACAAGACCAACGGCATCACGCAGCGCCGCTGGCTGGGGCTGTGCAATCCGGAGCTGACCGCCCTGCTGAAAAAGCACATCGGCGATGGTTTCCTGACGGATCTAGATCAGTTGGAGCAGCTCAAGCCGCAGATTAACGACGACCTCTGCCGCGACTTCATCGCCGTGAAGCACGAGAAGAAGGCGCAGCTGGCTGCCGAAATCGAAAAGCGTGAAGGCGTGAAGCTCGACCCGAACATGATCTTCGACATTCAGGTCAAGCGCCTGCACGAGTACAAGCGCCAGTTCATGAACGCGCTGTCCATCCTGGACATTTACTACCGCCTGAAGGATGGCACGCTGACGGACTTCACGCCCACCGCCTTCATCTTCGGTGCAAAGGCCGCGCCGGGCTACGCGCGCGCCAAGGCCGTCATTCACCTCATCAACATGATTGCCGACATGGTCAACAACGACCCGGACACCTCAGCGCTGCTCAAGGTGGTGTTTGTGCAGAATTACAACTGCTCCTGGGCGGAAAAGCTGATTCCGGCTGCCGACATTTCCGAGCAGATCTCCCCTGCCGGTACAGAAGCCTCCGGCACCGGCAACATGAAGCTGATGCTTAACGGCGCAGTGACGCTGGGCACCTTTGACGGCGCGAACATCGAGATTGCCGAACAGGCCGGCCGCGAAAACGAATATATTTTCGGCGCGACAGTGGACGAAATCAACGCCCTGAAGCGCGACGGCTATGATCCCCGTGGCATCTACAAGACCGACGCGCAGATCGCCCGGGTGCTGGACGCGCTGCTGGACGGCACGTTCCCCGATCCCGACGGAGCCATCAAGGAGCTGGTCTCCTCGCTGCTCATCGGCGCAAGCTGGCACAAGCCGGATCACTACTTCCTGCTGCACGATTTCCACAGCTATCAGGATGCGAAGCTGGCCGCCAACCGCGACTACCGCGACGAGCTGGCCTTCGCCCGGAAGTGCCTGATGAATATCGCCAGCGCTGGCAAGTTCTCCTCCGACCGCACCATCCG
>CAZGKQ010000241.1:0-2250 GCA_964526125.1 uncultured Faecalibacterium sp. | reverse complement strand
GAAGAGGGGACGCTGCTGGATGTGTTTACGCCGGAACGGGAGGATTTTCTCTGAGGAGGGCGGTTGCACAGGGGTGGGCTATGAGGTGAATTTTAACAGAATATCAGTGTGAAGCTGGTGGGATAAAGAATGCCCCTGCTTTCCTGTTGAGGGAGAGCAGGGGCTTCATGTTCAATTCAACCAGGACAGATCATCTTCCTGTCCTTCGATGGAGTAGCCAAAGCCGTTTTCACTGCACCAGAGTTCGGCGTAGGAACCAGCATCGACAATGAAGGTAGATCCTTTTGGGAATGCATCAACCGCGATGTCTTTCAAATATTTAGATAAACGGAAATCAGACTTCTTTTCGGTAAATGCGCCCGATTCAATGGCTGTCACGGTATCGGGCAACGCATTGACTTGTGGATTCAGCCCAGAAGGGATGGTTGTCAGCAAAGGTGAAAAGTCACTGACATCCGTCATAATCACGCCAAGCCCATCATTGCCGCTGCCGATATTGGCGCAGTTTTGGGTTTTGATCAGAAATCGTTTACGCATATCACCCCAGGTGCGTGTAAAAACTTCATCGCCGATTTGTGTCAGTGGTGCGTTTTTGAAGTCAATTGCAGTCTTAGCATCCTCATCCCTAGACATTGATGCCCTATAAAACGCTTTGTCGCCTATCGTTTCGACAGAAGGCATCGTTAAACTGCATTCATGAACGCGGCAGTCCTGAAAAGCACCTTTGCCAATGCTCTTCAGATTCGTAAGATTTCCCGAAATACCATAAATACCATACCGAGTACGATATCTTTCATCTACAAATGCATAATGTGCGTTAGTCAATGATGTAAGACCGAAAAAAGAGAAAAAGTTTGTGTGGGGAGTCAGCAAAAACGCGTGGCCTCCAGCTCCTGCCTTTTCTGACGCGGTGACTTCCATCCTAAAATAGACATCGGAATCCTATTGGCTCTGTATAAGTATTGTCTCATTTTGCGTTTGAGTGTGGTAACTACATTCTAACACACTCAATCGCTTTTTTCTATTCCCTTGGTCTCACATCTATTGTAACGCTACAACCTTCCCTGTTTTTTTCCGTTGCGCCCCTTGACGAAAAAGCGTGAAACAGCTATAATAAGATGTCATTGTCTGTTCTGACGGAGCGAAAGGGGTTAGGAGCATGAGCACCAAGTTTATTTTCGTCACGGGCGGCGTTGTTTCCTCGCTGGGCAAGGGAATTACTGCTGCGTCCCTCGGCCGACTGCTGAAGTGCCGCGGTCTGCGCGTTTCTATCCAGAAGTTTGATCCTTACATCAACGTCGATCCCGGCACGATGAGTCCTTACCAGCACGGTGAGGTTTTCGTGACGGATGATGGCGCAGAAACAGATCTGGATCTGGGACATTATGAGCGTTTTGTGGATGAATCCCTGACGCAGGCCGCGAATGTCACATCGGGTCGCGTTTATAAGACGGTCATCGACCGCGAACGCCGTGGCGGCTATCTGGGCGCGACGATTCAGGTCATCCCCCACATCACGGATGAAATCAAGCGTAACATTCTGCTGGTTTCCAAGCAGGAGAACGCACCGGACGTGGTCATCACGGAAATTGGCGGCACGGTGGGCGACATTGAGAGTCAGCCCTTCCTGGAAGCCATCCGCCAGATGCGCGCCGAAGTGGGCTTTGAAAACAGCCTCTACATCCATGTGACGCTGATTCCCTACCTGAAGGCGGCTGGCGAGCTGAAGACAAAGCCGACCCAGCATTCCGTGAAGGAGTTGGGTGGCATCGGCATCACCCCGGATATTCTGGTCTGCCGCTGCGAGCATGAGGTTCCGGCGGAAGTCCGCGCGAAGATTGGCCTGTTCTGCAATCTCCCGGCGGATCATGTATTCCAGAACCTGAATGCTCATTCCATCTACGAAGTGCCGCTGATGCTGCACAAGGAGGGTCTAGACGAGAAGGTTTGCCAGATTCTTGGCCTGACAGGACTACATTGCGACCTGACCGAATGGGAGGAGATGGTGCAGCGCCAGCTCAATCCCATCCGCGAAACGACCATTGCGCTGGTCGGCAAGTATGTGGAGCTGCCGGACGCTTACCTCTCCATCGTGGAAGCGCTGACGCACGGCGGCATTGCGCACCAGACGAAGGTGAACATCAAGTGGGTGCAGTCTGCCGACCTGACGCAGGAGAACGTGGCGGAAGCGCTGAAAGGCTGCGAGGGCATCCTCGTGCCGGGCGGCTTCGGTCAGCGTGGTCTGGAAGG
>CAZGKQ010000240.1:0-2258 GCA_964526125.1 uncultured Faecalibacterium sp. | reverse complement strand
TTACGCCGCAACGGTGGCTTCATCCTTGCGCGCCAACAGCCAGGCCACAGCGAAGCCGATCACAAACGTCACCACGCTGACCACGATCTGCGCCAGGTTGAAGCCGGGAATGCTCAGTCCCATCAAAATGGCGAAGGGAGAGGCAATGACCAGGCCGAGAATCGCACAGTAGGTGATGCACTTCCACTTGGCCAGCAGCACTTCAATGATTTTGGCAATGGCGAAGATGCCGATAATCACGCCAATTCCGAACGGCAGCAGAATGCCGACGTTGTAGAGGATAGCTGCACCATCCAGTGCCACCAGCGCACTGACCAGATCGGAGATGGCGCCGACAACCGGGTAGTAGTAGCCCATCAGCATCAGCATCATGGAGCCGGACACGCCGGGAATGACCATCGTGGCGGAAGCGATGCAGCCCATCAGCACCAGCTTGAGCATTTCCAACACGCTCAGGGAGATCTTCGCGCCGGTATCCTGCGTTTCCTTCAGCGTCGCCATAAAAATGATGAGCGCAAAGGCCAGCACAAACAGCACCACGCCTACCAGCAGATCCTTTTTGCTTTTACTGCTGCCCTTGACCTGCTTGGCGATGGCCGGAAGACCACCCAGAATCAGGCCGATAAACAGCGTGTTGGTCGGCAGCATGGCAAAGTCATCCGAAAGCGCCCAGGTAATCACGCCGGAAAGAATGACCAGCGCCAACACCATGCCGATGGCAAACGGCAGCAGCGTCATCACGGACTTCTTAAACTGCTTGAACAGGTGGGTAATGCAATAAATGAGCGTATCGTAAATGCCCATGGAAACCATCATGGTGCCACCGGATACGCCGGGAATGATGTTGGCCAGGCCAATCACCATGCCCTTCAGGATGTCAAGAATCGCCTTCATGAATGATGCACACTCCTTTTAATTGGAAAGAATTCCACGCTTCACATCATATCATGTTTTTTTCATTCTGACAACCCTTGCGCGAAAATTTACAATCCACTTTTTTCGTTGCAGTCAAGGCCACCGCAAAGAGCATTGACTTTCCGACGAAAAGTGCTATGCTATTGTATGTTTCGACAGAATCATCCATCAAGGAGGCCATTCAGCTTTATGTCTCATTCATCACACGCAGCCAACATGACGCAGGGTTCCATCTGGAAACAGATGGTGCGCTTTGCCATTCCAGTATTCCTGGGCAATCTGTTTCAGCAGCTTTATAATGTGGCCGATACCTATGTGGTGGGCAATGTGCTGGGAACGGATGCGATGGCCGCAGTCGGTTCCTCCGGCAACCTGATTTTCATGCTGATCGGCTTCTTTCAGGGCATTTTTATCGGCGCAGGTGTGGTTGTCAGCCGCTATTGGGGCGCAAAGGACGAAGAGAACGTTTCCCGGGCGGTTCATACGGCGCTGGCCTTTGCCATCGTTTCCGGCCTGTTGCTGACCGTGGTGGGCGTGGGCATGACACCGACCATCCTGCGCTGGATGAATACGCCTGAAGACGTGCTGCCCAATTCCATCGCCTATTTCCGTGTGTATTTCTCCGGCGTGATTTTTGTGGTACTCTATAACGCTGCCAACGGCATTTTTCAGGCCGTGGGGGACAGTCGCCATCCGTTGTATTTCCTGATTATCTCCGCGCTGCTGAATGTGGTGCTGGACGTGCTGTTTGTGGCCGTTTTCGGGATGGGCGTGGGCGGTGCAGCGTTCGCAACCGTCATTTCACAGGCCGTCAGCGCCATTCTGGGGCTGCGGAAGCTTTCCCGGGCGACAGAGGCTTACCGCGTGGTGCCGCGAAAAATCGGCTTCCGCATGGATATGCTCAAAGAGGTGCTGTACATGGGCATCCCTTCCGGCATGCAGAACGCCGTGATCGCGCTGGCCAACGTGGTGGTGCAGAAGAACATCAACGACTTTGGTGCACTGGCGCAGGCCGGTTGCGCGGCGTATTCCAAAATTGAAGGCTTCGGTTTTCTGCCCATCACCAGTTTCACGATGGCATTGACGACCTTCATTGGTCAGAATCTGGGGGCCAAACAGTATGACCGCGCGAAAAAAGGCGCACGCTTTGGCATCGTGGCCTGCGTGCTGCTGGCGGAATGCGTCGGTGTGCTGATTTATATGCTGATTCCGACGCTGATCTCGCTGTTTGTGCAGGGGGCTGACCCGGCAGAAGTACAGGAAGTCATCCGTCTGGGGACAATGCACGCCAGAACCATGACGCTGTTCTATTTCCTGCTGGCGCTGTCGCACGCGATGGCGGC
>CAZGKQ010000239.1:0-2296 GCA_964526125.1 uncultured Faecalibacterium sp. | reverse complement strand
GACACGCTTTTTGCGAGAGGACTTCATTGCGAAAAACACCTGCCTTCTTGGGTGATGGTTCGTTCGGTGGATGCCCGGTGGCTTCCCGGCGAAAATGAGAAGCCCAAAAGAGCGTATTCTTAACAGATATTCGCCACTGCCGCCCGATTTTCCTGCCTGACACGGCAAATCCGCGAAAAATCAGGGAGACAAAGGCGCTTCAGGGGGATTCTCAATACCGTTTGCGCGCAAACCCTGCAAGAATTCCTTCGGCAGCGGTGCGGTGAAGGTCATGCGCTCCCCTGTGGTGGGATGCGTGAAGGAAAGCGAATAGGCATGCAGCATCAGCCGGGGGACTTTCGCGCCTTTCCCCGAACCGTAGATGGGATCGCCGCAGACCGGATGTGCCAGCGACTTCATGTGGACACGAATCTGATGCGTGCGCCCGGTCAGAATGTGCACATCCAGCAACGTTACGTTGCGTCCGCGTGCCAGAACGGTCCAGTCGGTGATGGAAGGCCGCCCTTCCGGATCAATGGCCATTTTCTTCCGGTCGCGCTTGCTGCGCGCAATGGGCTGATCCACGCGCCCGGTGTCCTCGCGGAAATTGCCCTCTACCAGCGCCCGGTAGTGCTTCTCCATCTGCCGCTCCTGTAACTGTCGGCTGAGGGCGAGCTGACTCTGGTCGTTTTTGGCCACCAGCAGCAAGCCACTGGTATCCTTGTCCAACCGGTGGACAATGCCGGGACGCAGTTCGCCGCCGATGCCGCTCAGGTGATCCAGATGATGGAGCAGGGCGTTGACCAGCGTCCCGTCTTCATTGCCGGCGGCTGGATGAACCACCATGCCGCAGGGCTTGAGAACCACGGCCAGATCTTCGTCCTGATACAGGATGGTCAGGGGGATTTTCTGCGCGACGGGTGTGGCCGGTTTGGGGGCAGGAATGGTCAGCACAATTTGCTGGCCGGGCTTCACCTTTGCGCCAGGTTTGGTTTCCACCGCCCCGTCAATAGTCACCTGCCCCTGCGCCATCAGGGCGGCGATGCGTGAACGGGTGATTTCGGCGCTTTCGGCCAGCAGCACGTCCGCCCGGCGGCCGTCGCCGGTCAGGGTAAGGATGCGTTCGGTCAGGCATTCAGGCGTTTCCTGCGTCATGGGTCACTTTCCTCCAATCTTCGGTGCGGCATAAAAGACAATAGGCCATCAGCAGCGTACCCAGTACGAGCAGCATGTCGGCGACGTTGAAAATGGCGACCAGCAGCGGCATACGCAGCATATCCACCACATAACCGTAAACGAGGCGGTCGTAGGCATTGCTCAATGCGCCGCTGATCATCAGCGTTCCGGCGCAGCGACTCCACGGGCTGAGGCGGAAACGGGAAAGCAGGAAAAGACCAGCACCGACGCAGACCAGCGACAAAATTCCCAGCGGCCACGCCTGACCGCTGAACAGGCTGAACGCCATACCGGTGTTTTCGACATACTTCCATTGCAGCAGTCCCGGAATAATCGGCCTTTCTGCTGGAAACGCACAGGCAAGGGATTTTGTAATCCTGTCCAGTGCGATCAGCAGCACCGATAAAAGCAGCCAACCGGTGAGATGTTTACGCATTTGGGCATCCTTTCCTTGACGATATGATTCCTTCATTGCTTTTTCCCTTCGACCAGCGCCAGCAGCTGCGCCAGAAAATCGCCTATCAGCGGCAGATTTCGCTGCGCCAGTCCCTGTAACAGCCATACCACCAATGCCCCCAGCAGCGTAAAGCCCACCGCCGTCCCCAGACCACGGACGATACCGCCGAGGAACTGCATCAGCAGTCGACGCTTCCAATCCTTCTCGTAAGCCAGAAACTCCGCCAGACGCAGCTGTTCCAGATGGAAAAGCATTTCCTCCATTTTGTTCGCCATCCAGGCCATCCATTCCTTCATTTTGCCTCCTGTTTTTACAATTGCGTCTTTTTGCGAAGAAGGATGCCCCAAAATACAGGAAACCATTCCTGCCCATCAACAAATGAATGATCGTTTCAAAAAAACCTTTTCAAAAGGCTTGACATCCTGTGTTAGTTGTGATAAACTAACGCTTGCCTAGAAGAATTAGTTCTATCGAACTGCTTCGCGGCTCACAGGAGACAGCAAGGAGGTCAAAGGGCAATGATGCCTTTGGGAATGGTAGAGATTGGCCAATCCGGCGTGATCGGAAAAATTACCGGCCTGGATGAAGTTCGGCAGCATCTGGCTGAGCTGGGCTTCGTGATGGGAGAGAGCGTGACGGTTGTCAGCAAACTGGGCGGCAACCTGATCTGCGCGGTGAAGGATA
>CAZGKQ010000238.1:0-2376 GCA_964526125.1 uncultured Faecalibacterium sp. | reverse complement strand
TTCATGTGAGGCGACCGCCCGAAGGGGTCTGGGGGCGACCGGAAAGCCCCCAGAACTCCGGAAAAAGTCAATAATGGAGTTGTTTGCAACTCAAAAACAGCATTTTTCCCTTACGCAGGGATTTCGCCTCTGCGGAGGCGACCAAAGGGCTTTCCGGTCGCCCTTTGGAAACCTTCGGGGCTTCCATTTTTGGAGTAGGCTTTGGCCGCGGCTGAAAATACAAGAAAAAAATCCTGCATTGCCAACCAAACGTATCTTTCAACCGTCTAATTTACAGGGAAAACCCTAATGAGGGGGAAAACTCAAATGGGGGAATCTCCCCCAATCAAGGAAGTGACAATATGACCGAACAGCTGTGGCTGGCAAACATGCAGGCGGTAGAAAAAACACTCTACCATGTGACCTGCGCCATGCTGCGCGAAGAATACGACCGCCGCGACGCCATGCAGGAAACGGCGCTCCGGGCATGGGAAAAGCAGAAGACGCTGCGCGAGGAAGCGTATTTCAAAACATGGGCGGTGCGCATTTGCATCAATGTGTGCCGGGATTTGCAGCGAAAACAGCGCTTCACCGCGCCGGAAGAGAATGCGGCGAATGTTCCGGCACCGCTGAAGGACATGGAGCTGAAGGTGCTGCTGGATGCACTGCCGGAAACGCTGCGTCTGCCAGTGCTGCTGCACTATCTGGATGGCCTGTCCGTGGAGGAAACAGGGCGCGCGCTGGGAATTCCCGGCGGCACGGTGAAATTCCGGCTCCATCAGGCGCGCAAACGCCTGCGGATTGCGCTGGATGAAACGGAGGAACAGGAGGTGCGGAAACCATGCCGAAAATGAAGCAGGAGACAACAAACCTGACGCGCGATGCCCTGCGACTGGCGCTGGAAGCAGCCATGCCAGCCATGCCGGAGGAGACGCATCAGGCCTATTGGCAGGCTGCCACGCGCAGCCACGCCGGGCAGGCGGAAAAGCGCATTCCGCCGTGCTTCCACCTGAGCGGCACGGCGCGGCTGCTGGCGGCCATGGTGGTGCTGCTGGCGCTGCTGACCGTCGGGGCGACCGCTGCCATCCGCCGAAACAGCGTGACCGATTACCCGACACCGCTCGGGCTGACGGCGGAATACAAGGCGCATGTGATTCAGCTTCAGGAGGACTACGAGAGCGACCTGCTGACGCTTTCGGTCAACGACCTGGTGTTTGACGGCGCAACCGTGATGGTCGCGATGGACATCGCGCCGAAGGAGGGCGCACAATGCTTCCTGAACATGCACGCCGAAGGCCTTTGCGACGGCCAGACGTATCGGATTGACGTGGAAGGGTGCAGCGGCGGCGACTTCATGAGCGGTATGTTCCTGCCGGATCTGAACGGCGACTGGGGCGACGAATACACCTTCGACGGCCTGTTGTCGGACGGGGATTACGTCCTTCCGCCGGAGGGCGAAAAGATGGCCTGGACGCTCACTTTCGACATTTTGAAGCCCGTCTGGCAGGTGGAATACCTGTCGGATGAAGACTACCAGCGGCTGCTGGATGTGGAGGAATACAACGCGCTGGCCGCCTATGTGACGGACAACTGGCGCAGGCAGGTGATTACCGTCACCTACGGCTCGCTGGTGGAATACACCGCCTACGCCGAACAGGCGCTGCTGGACGAAGGCTATGACCTGCCCGACACGAACGACCGCGCGGAACGACTGCTGGCCGTCGGCGGCTTTGAACGGGCGGATCAGGTGTGCGTGCGCTTTGAAACGGCGTTCGATGACGGCTACGAGGTGACGGAGGCGGTGGGCATGCGCTTCCCCATGGGCGATTACGATCTGGTGGTGGACGCGCTGCGCCTTTCCTTCCTGCGGTCAACGCTATCGCTGCACTACGAGTTCCACGGGGAAAAAACGCGCGATGAAATCAATCAGATGGCGGATTTGCCGCGCCGGTGGGCGCTGTTTGTCAATGGCGACACGGACGGCGACATGATTCGCGGCTACAGCGAATTTGGCGCGATGCGCATTGGCGCAGGCGTGGCGGAAGGGGATGTGCTGACCCTCGGCTTTGACTTTGTGCCGACTGTCACGCCGATTACGAGCCTGACGATGGTTCCCGTGTATGGGAAGTATGGCGCGGAAACGCTGGAATGGTCACAGGCGCTGACGATTGATATTCCTCAAGATGCGGAAGAAACGTGAAAAAACATGATGGCCGCCTAAACAGGCGTATCAAAAAAGGCTGCCGGTGGAAAGCAAATCAGACTTTCCGCCCGGCAGCTTTTTATGGGGAAAAATGCGTTACAGTTCGCGAATCACGACAGGCGTCCAGGTTTCCAGTGCCTCCATATCCGGGAAGTAAATGCGCAGGTACAGGTGGAACTGGCCATCGGAGATGG
>CAZGKQ010000237.1:0-2393 GCA_964526125.1 uncultured Faecalibacterium sp. | reverse complement strand
TACCTCCAGTACGCCTCGCTGCACTCAGCTTCGTCAGAACGAAAAATCCACTGTGTTCGGTGCCATGTTTTAGACGAGAATTAGTATTAAAAGCAGCGTTGGGATGATTTTCGTTGCTTTACTCCATCTGATGCGCGACCTTTTCTGCGTGAATTTTGGCTTTATAGGCGACCATAGCATCCCGTGTATCAAAGATCATCTGGCTGGCCATGTCAACCGCGACGGTATCAGCAAGAAGATCGTGTATCAGCGAATGTTTATGAGAGAACAGGAAAAGCCCTGCCTGTGCCACGACCAGTACCAGCACCATGCCCAGCACGACAATGTTCAGATTGCCGCAGATCAGCATCAGCACCGCCATGACGGGAATCATCGTTTCAACGGCGTATTTGCCCAGAATGGTGCGCACAAACAGCGTTACATGTCCAATTTTCACGCCATCTGAGTGCATCAGCGCCACGCCGAAAATCTTTTTGCCCAGCGTCTGCCCGTTGTGGAGCAGGAGCGGCACCAGAAATTCCAGCAGCAGATAACCGGCGAGAATGGCAAAAGAGGAAATCAGGATGGAAAGCTGCACCACCATGCCATAGGCGCGTACCGCTTCCTCATCGGCTGCCAGCACGGCATTGGCCTGTTCCACCAGCACACGTTGGGCATCTGTCAGGCTGCTGTAACTCTGCGCCATGATGGACATATCCAGACCACAGGCATCAGCCGCCGCCTGATAGCGTGTCATGAGCGTTTCATACTGCGCATCAAAGCCCAGCGCCGCAGAAAGTCCCCATGCAAACAGAACACAGGCGATTGCCAGCAGGATCACATCAAACAGAAAAGCTGAGATGCGTTTCCAGGCATTCGCCCGTTGGAGATCAAAGGCCATCGGAGACAACCCTCCTGAAAAAAACATAATCAGTACAAGTTCCTCTTACTATTATACTGATATTTCGTCAAAAAGCCATATGTTGAACAAATTTTTTTGCAAATTCGTCAGTTTTTCTAATTTTCCATGGCCAAACAGGTCAAACCCCTGAAATTCTCATGAGCTGAGCGAGTTTTGTTTTGTAACTGCGCTGCGCCCCGTTGACAATTGGGCAAAATGAGCGTAAGATAGAAAACGCCAACGTGCAGCGCCACTGTAGCGCTGATTGACAGAAAGGAGTGTCTGACCGCATGGACGGTGATCCGTATAGTACCTGGTTTCAAATCGGCAGCGCTCCGGAGACAGCCTTTTTGCTGTTGGTGAGCTGCCACCTTCTATAAAATTTGTGAAGAAAGGGAGCAGCGATCATGAGAAGAATTTTCAAAACGGTGGATGATCATCTGACGGAGTGTACCACGCTGGAAAAAGGCGTCTGGGTACACCTGCAAAGTCCGACGAAGGAGGAAGTGGATGGCCTGACCACCCGGTTCCATCTCGACCCGACGTTCCTGCCGGCCGCGCTGGACGAGGAAGAATCTGCGCGCATTGACTATGACCCGGATAAGCAGCAGACGCTGATTATCGTGGACATTCCGTGTGTGGAGACAGAAGGCACCGGCTATGTTTACAGCACCATTCCGCTGGGCATTGTGCTTTGTGACGAAGTCATCATCACCGTCTGCACGCGCGATACACCGCTGATTAACGACTTCACGGAGGAGCGAATCCGCAATTTCTGGACGTTCAAGCGCACACGCTTCATCCTTCAGCTGCTTCAGCGCAATGCAGGACGTTTCCTGTCCTACCTGAAGCAGATTGACAAAACAAGCCAGCACATTCAGGAGAAGCTGGAGCATACCAGCCGCAATCAGGAACTGTTGCAAATGATGAAGCTGGAAAAGTCGCTGGTTTACTTCAACACCTCCCTGAAGGGCAATGCGCTGGTCATGGAGCGGCTGATGCGGCAGGATATTCTCAAGCGCTACCCGGAAGATACCGACCTGCTGGAAGACGTGATTATTGAAAACAAGCAGGCCATTGAGATGTGCTCGATTTACCGTGACATCATGAGTAACACCACCGATGCCTTTGCTTCCATCATCAACAACAACCTGAACATCACCATGAAGGTGCTGACCGCGCTGACCGTCCTCTTCGCCGTGCCGACATTGGTCATGACCGTGTGGGGCATCAATGTGCCGGTTCCTTTTGAGCAGCAGGCCTGGGGTTTTGCGGCTGTCTGCGGCATCTCCGTGGTGCTGACGCTGCTGGCCTTTGTCATTATGCGCAGAAAGAATATGTTCTAACCACCACTGTCCATCGTGAAAAGCATAATCAAAAAATCTCCCTGCCATCCGGCGCTTCAAAGCGTCTGAACAGCAGGGAGATTTCTTTCAGAGAAATGGATTGCGGAAGGAATTACGCCGCAACGGTGGCTTCATCCTTGCGCGCCAACAGCCAGGCCACAGCGAAG
>CAZGKQ010000236.1:0-2445 GCA_964526125.1 uncultured Faecalibacterium sp. | reverse complement strand
CTGCTGCTGCTGCCCATTGCCTTCGGCATGCTGCTGACCAACCTGCTGGGCAGCGACGTTTTCCACGAGGAACTGTTCGCCGGTGGTCACGCCAACTGGGCGCTGTTTGGCGGCGCTGTCATGATAGACGGCAAGGATTTTGTTGATTCGGTCGGCTACATGGTCAACGCGGCCGGTCAGATTCTGACCAGCAATAACGTCGTCATCGGCCACTTCATCAACGCGGTGTCGGTGGAAGAAGCGACGACTCTCGTCCCCTTTGCGGACATCATGGCGCAGTTTGCCGCCAATGGCAATGCGGCCTCCGTCATTCTGGAGGATGCCTTCCTCAGCGGCGGTGCGGCCTATACGGCGGATGGCGTGATGCTGGCTACGGCTGGCAAGACCATTTCCGCCGGTCTGCTGGACTACCTGTATCTGGGTGTCAAGCTGGGCATTTACCCCTGCCTGATCTTCATGGGCGTTGGCGCCGGTACGGACTTTGGTCCGCTGATCTCCAACCCCAAGACGCTGCTGCTGGGCGCGGCGGCGCAGCTGGGCATCTTCATGACCTTCATTTTCGCCTATGCGGTCTTCGGCTTCTCCGCAGCTGAATCCGGTGCCATCGGCATCATCGGCGGCGCGGACGGCCCCACGGCCATCTGGCTGACCGGTAAGCTGGCGCCCCATCTGCTGGGTCCGATCGCGGTTGCGGCTTACTCCTACATGGCGCTGGTGCCTGTCATCCAGCCCCCGATCATGCGCGCCCTGACCACGGAAAAGGAACGCAAGATCGTCATGGAGCAGCTCAAGCCTGCCACCAAGACGCAGAAGATCCTGTTCCCCATCGTCGTGACCATCCTGGTCGCCCTGCTGCTGCCTTCCGCGGCTTCGTTGGTTGGCTGCCTGATGCTGGGCAACCTGGCCAAGGAATGCGGCGTGACCGAGCGCCTGAACAAGACGATGCAGAACGAACTGATGAACATCGTGACCATCTTCCTGGGCATCACGGTTGGTGCGACGGCGACGGCTTCCACCTTCCTGAAGCTCCAGACGATCGAAATCATCGCGATGGGCATTGTGGCCTTTGGCATGGGTACGGCCGGTGGCGTGCTGCTGGCCAAGCTGATGAACGTGCTGACCGGCGGCAAGATCAATCCGCTGATTGGTTCTGCCGGTGTGTCCGCCGTTCCGATGGCTGCGCGTGTTTCTCAGCGTGAAGGCCAGAAGGCCAACCCGGCCAACTTCCTGCTGATGCACGCAATGGGTCCGAACGTGGCCGGTGTTATCGGCTCGGCCATCGCGGCCGGTGTGCTGCTGAGCATGTTTGGCGGCTAATTGATTCGGCTAATCAGCCGTTGATGGAAACGTTTCTGGTCAGGGCAGGGGAGAAATTTGCCTCTGCTCCTGACCGATGTGAAGGAGGAAATTCGACCTATGGCAAAGGTTCAGATTACGGATACCATCCTGCGCGACGGCCATCAGTCTCAGGCCGCCACCCGGATGCGTACCGATGAAATGCTGCCTGCCTGCGAAATGCTGGACAAGGTTGGCTATTACTCGCTGGAATGCTGGGGCGGCGCGACGTACGATTCCTGCCTCCGCTTCCTGAACGAGGATCCGTGGGAGCGGCTGCGCAAGCTGCGCAAGGCGCTGCCCAACACCAAACTGCAGATGCTGCTGCGCGGCCAGAACCTGCTGGGCTACCGTCCCTACGCGGACGATGTGGTGGACTTCTTCGTCAAGAAGGCTGTGGAAAACGGCATTGACATCATCCGCTGCTTCGACGCGCTGAACGACCTGCGCAACATGAAGACGGCTGTGAAGGCCACCAAGAAGTACGGCGGCACGGCGGAAATCGCCATGTCCTACACCGAATCCCCTGTGCATAACGAGGATTACTTCGTCAAGCTGGCTGTGGACATCCAGAAGATGGGCGCAGACATCATCTGCATCAAGGACATGGCGAACCTGCTGCTGCCCTACAAGGCCTACAGCCTCGTCAAGCGCCTGAAGAAGGAAACCGACCTGCCCATCGTGCTGCACACCCACAACACCACCGGCACGGGCGACATGGTGCTGCTGAAGGCCATCGAAGCCGGTGTGGACGTGGTGGATACCTGCCTGTCTCCGCTCGGCTCCGGCACGTCCCAGCCTGCGACGGAATCCCTCGTGGCGACCCTGAAGGGCACGGAATACGACACCGGCTTTGATCTGGATCTGCTGGCGAAACTGGCGGAACACTTCCGCGGTGTGGCGGATCGCCTGACGAAGGACGGCTGGCGTGATCCTTCCCGTGTGCTGAGTGTGGACGTGAAGACGCTCCAGTATCAGGTTCCGGGCGGCATGCTGTCCAACCTGATCGGTCAGCTGAAGCAGGCCAACCAGATGGACAAGTACTACGACGTGCTGGCGGAAGTGCCGCGCGTGCGTGCGGACTTCGGCTATCCGCCGCTGGTCACGCCG
>CAZGKQ010000235.1:0-2448 GCA_964526125.1 uncultured Faecalibacterium sp. | reverse complement strand
AAGATGGGGGAGCCGGATGTGCCCACCATCAAGGACTATGTGACGCAGACCATGCAGGAAGGGCAGACGCTAGGCTTTGATGGCCGCGTCGTCACGGCCTGGCAGTATGAAATTTATCAGCGCATCGTGCAGGCGAAGAAAGGTAAACTCGTAACCGACTGCGATCTGCTGGACGAGGTGTGGGAAGAGCGCCCGGCGCTTTCCGCCGAACCGGCCTGGGAACTGCCGGTGACACTGACGGGCAAGAGCCGTCAGGAGAAAATCGCGCAGGTGCGTGCGGAAATGAAGAAGGAAGGCGCAGATACCCTGGTGATTTCGTCGCTGATGGACGTGTGCTGGCTGATGAATCTGCGCGGCAACGATGTGGAGTGCACGCCGGTCATGCTGTCCTTCGCGGCGGTGACGCAGGAGGAGACGGTGCTGTTTGTCAATCCGGCCATCCTCAGCGCGGAGATTCAGGCGAATCTGCATGCCGATGGCGTGACCATCCGGCCATATGCGTGCATCTATGAATATGTCAAGCAGCTCCCGGCTGATTCCAGCGTGATGATGAATCTGCATGTGGTGAACAGCCTGATTCGCGCCTGCGTCCCCGAAGGCGTGAAGGTGATTGACCGCGCCGACCCGACGGAGCTGCCCAAGGCCATCAAGAATCCCACGGAGGTCGAAGGCTTCCGCAAGGCGCATGTGCAGGACGGCGTGGCTGTGACGCGCCTGATGTACTATCTGAAGCAGAACGTGGGCAAAGTGCCGATGGACGAACTGAGCGTGGCGGAAAAGCTGGAAGAGTTCCGCCGGGAACGCCCTGATTATATCGGCCCGTCCTTCTCGCCCATCATTGCCTATGGCGCGCATGCTGCGATTGTCCACTATTCGCCCACGGAGGAATCGAATATTCCGGTGGAGCCGCGTTCGCTGCTGCTGGCAGATACCGGCGGACATTACCTGCAAGGCTCGACGGACATCACCCGTACCTTCGCGATGGGCGAAACGACGGCGGAGGAAAAGAAGTTCTTCACCCTCGTGCTCAAAGGCAACCTGCATCTGGGTCATGCCTGCTGGAAGTATGGCTGCACGGGCGGCAATCTGGACTATCTGGCACGCGAACCCCTCTGGCAGGAGCAGATGGACTACAACCACGGCACGGGTCACGGCGTGGGCTATGTGCTGAGCGTGCATGAAGGCCCCCAGCGCATCCACTGGCGCTCCAATCCGGTGGTGCTGGAACCGGGCATGATTACCAGCAATGAGCCGGGCTTCTATCTGGAAGGAAAATTCGGCATCCGCCACGAAAACCTGACGGTCGTCTGCGAGGGCACCACGAACGGCTATGGCCGCTTCCTGCATTTTGACACGCTGACGATGGTTCCCTTCGATCTGGATGCGGTGGATGTCAACTACCTGAACGAGGACGACCGCGCCCTGCTCAACGACTATCACGCTCGCGTTTACGAGACGCTGCTGCCCTATCTGCCGGAGGATGAGGCCATCTGGCTCAAGCATGCCACGCGCGCGATCTGATTTTAATACAAAGCTTGCAACCGTGCCCAAAACGTGATATGATGGGAACATTGATGGAGGTGAATGCGCATGAATTCTCGCAATTCTTTTCCTGCACTGACCATTACCCAGCTGATGATCCATTTGACGGGTGCGCTGCTGGAAGTTTATGCAGATGATACGCAGGAAATCCAGGTGATGGCCTCTGGAAACGACCGGGATGTGCAGATGATTTCCCTGACGCAGACGGGCGATGTGCTGACGCTGGAGCAGTCTCCGGCGGCGCTGGCACCCACGCCACGAAGTGCCCGGTGGCTTCAGGTGACGGTACGGATTCCGCGTTCCTGGAAGGGTCGCTGTGAAATTCGCACCACATCCGGCAGCATTCATGTGCGTGGCCTGAGTGTGAGCGACCTGGAAGTGGAATCCCTGTCGGGCATTGTGATGCTATCTGACGTGGTAAGTCTGACGCTGAAGGTCAAAAACGGCAGTGGCAACATTGCCGGGACGGATCTGTGTGGGCAGGACTGCACGCTGTTTACGACGGGGCTGCTTTGTCTGGAACGGATGGCGTTCCACAATATTTCGCTTTCGTCGGTTAATCGCGGTGTGATGATTTCCTTTTCGGAGATGTTTCAGAGTTTCCGGGGGGCTTCGGTGGCTGGTGGGATCAGTCTGGAGATTCCGGCGGCGGAATGTGATGCGATTTTACGATCGGTATCCGGGCGCATGCTGACGGATGGGGTATCCATACAGGATGGCGCGCCCAGTGTTCGCGTCACGACTGTTTCTGGCAATCTGACGATTCGGCAGATTTCTCCGGAAAAATTAAATTAAAGGGAAAAGGGCAAAGCCCTTGTCCCATTCAACAGACATTTTCAACCAACAAAACTATTTCAACAAAATATTTTAATCATCAGGAGGAAGATTTTTTATGGCAAGACAGAA
>CAZGKQ010000234.1:0-2461 GCA_964526125.1 uncultured Faecalibacterium sp. | reverse complement strand
GCCATCGCCGCCGGTTTTGATCTTCTCGGCTTTGCCGACCATGCGCCGTGGCCGTTTGCCAGCGGCTTTGTCAGCCCCATCCGCATGCCCATGAGCGCGTTTGAGGATTATGTCACCTCCGTCCGCAGCCTGCAAACGTGCTATCAGGGGCAGATTGAAATTCGGCTGGGGCTGGAAAGCGAATATTTTCCGCGCTATCATGACCACCTGCTGCGGATGCGCGACAGAGGCATTTCCTATTATATACTGGGCAATCATTACGCCGACAGCGAGGAGGAAAACCCTTACGTCGGCAACGAATGCCGCACGGATGACGGCGTGCTGCGCTATGCGGAATCCGCCGTGCGCGGCATGCGAACCGGTCTGTTCTGCTATCTGGCGCATCCCGACCTGTTCATGCGCCACCGAACCGATGACGAAATGAGCCGCGCCTGCGAGGAAGCCACGGACATGATCTGCCAATGCGCGCTGGAAATGCACATGCCGCTGGAATACAACCTGCTGGGGCTTCTGAGCCAGATGGAGGGACATGGGCGCGGTTATCCTTCCACGCCCTTCTGGGAGAGGGCAAAAAAGTGGCACAATCCCGTCATTCTGGGTGTGGACGCGCACGATCCGGAACATCTGAAAAACAGGCTTCTCTGGCAGACAGGCATTGACAACGTTCGCGCAATGGGGTATGATTTAGTCAATGATTATTTGAAGGAGGACTAACCCATGAATCCAAACTGGGATCTTTCCTGCCTGTACCAGGGCTTTGATGATCCGGCCTTCCTGGCCGATCTGGAGCGCTATCCCCGTGACATCGCTGCGCTGCGCGATCTGCTCAGCAGCGACCTTGGCGACCTCGAAAAGCTGGAGAAGCTCTGCGACGCGCAGGAGCAGCTTTCCGCGCTGGGCGACCGTCTCTTCAGCTTCTGCGGCCTGACGCAGGCGGTGGATGCTTCCAACACGGAAGCCATGAAGTATGCCGACATGCTGGATGTGATCAGCAACGAAAGCTACATGGTTTCCAGCGCCATCACGCGCTACATCGGTCAGCTGCCGAATCTGGAGGAGCTGATTGCGTCCTCCGAAAAGCTGCAAAGCGTCGCCTTCGCCCTGCGCGAGGCGGTGGAAGACGTGAAGCACACCCTGCCGGAAGAAATCGAGCCGTGGATTCTGCAAATGCAGCTTTCCGGCGGCAGCGCCTTCAGCCAGCTGCGCGACAAGCTGGATTCCAACCACACGGCCAACTATCGCGGCAAGGAAATTCCGCTTTCCGCCGTGCGCGGTCTGGCCTATGACCCGGATGCCGCCGTCCGCAAGGATGCCTACGAGGCGGAAATCGCGTCCTACAAAAAGATGGAACTGCCCATGTCCTACTGCCTGAATTCCATCAAAATGGAAGCACGCACGCTCAGCCGCGCCAAGGGCTACGACTCCGTGCTGGACATGACGCTCGCCCAGTCCCGGATGGACAGGGAGACGTTGGACGCAATGATGACGGCCATCCGCGAATATCTGCCGCACTTCCGCCGCTACATGAAGGCCAAGGCGAAGCTACTGGGACACAAAAACGGTCTGCCCTTCTACGACCTGTTTGCCCCGGTGGGCGAAAGCGTGCGCACCTACACCATTGAGGAAGCGCGCGAAATGCTGGTGCGCCTGATGAGCCAGTTCACGCCGGAAATGGGCAAGTTCATCGACAACGCCTTTGAGCAGCGCTGGATTGACATCTTCCCCCACGAAGGCAAGAGCGGCGGTGCCTTCTGCTCCTCCGTGCATTTTGCCGACCGTTCGCTGGTCATGACGAATTTCACCGGCAGCTTCTCCGACGTATCGACGGTTGCGCATGAGCTGGGTCACGCCTGGCACAACCGCTGTCTGGCCGGTCTGCCCTACGCGCTGATTCACACGCCCATGCCGCTGGCCGAAACGGCCTCCATCTTCAACGAGCAGCTGCTGGCGCACATGGTGCTCAAAGATGCCAAACCCGAGGAGCAGCTGTCCCTGCTGGAAGGCAGCCTGATGGAAACGAATCAGACGATTGTGGACATCTACAGCCGCTACCTGTTCGAGACGGAAGTCATTGACACGCGTCCCGACCACGCCATGAGTGTGGACGAGCTGAAGGCCGCGATGCTCCGCGCGCAGGAGGCCTCCTACGGCGACGGGCTGGATCCCGACATCCGCCACCCGTACATGTGGGCCTGCAAGAGCCACTATTACTCCTCCGGCTTCAATTTCTACAACTTCCCCTATGCATTCGGCGAGCTGTTTGGCAAGGGTGTTTTCGCGCAGTATCTGCAAAAGGGCGAAACCTTCGTGCCGGACTACTGCCGTCTGCTGCGCTCCTGCGGCTCCGGCACCATCTCGCAGGTCGCCGCCAGCGTGGGCATTGACGTGCATGACCCGAATTTCTGGCGCTCCAGTTTGGAGGTCGTCAAGGGGAATATTGACAGGTTCTGCGAGTTGGTGG
>CAZGKQ010000233.1:0-2462 GCA_964526125.1 uncultured Faecalibacterium sp. | reverse complement strand
ACAAAAATACAGGAGTGAATTTCTCTTATGGCCGATTATCCCGTAACGCCGATGACTCCGCCGCTCTCCGAGCAGGAGATCATCCGCCGTCAAAAGCTGCAGGCGCTCATTGACGCCGGGCAGAATCCCTATGAAATTACGCATTTTGATGTGACGCATCATTCGCAGGACATCCTTGACCAGTTTGATGCGCTGGAAGGCCAGACCGTTTCCCTCGCCGGACGCATGGTGTCCCGGCGCGTGATGGGCAAGGCTTCTTTCGCCCATCTACTGGACGCGCAGGGCGAGATGCAGATCTATGTCACCCGTGACGACCTGGGCGAAGAAGCCTATGCCGCCTTCAAGAAGGACGACCTGGGCGACATCATTGGTGTCAGCGGCGTGGTGTTCCGCACCAAGACCGGCGAAGCGTCCATCCACGTCCATTCGCTGACTCTGCTGTGCAAGTCGCTAAAGGTACTGCCGGAGAAGTTCCACGGTCTGGTTGATACCGATCTGCGTTACCGTCAGCGCTATGTGGACTGCATCGTCAACCCCGAAGTGCGTGACACCTTCCGCAAGCGCAGCCGCATCATTGCCGCCATTCGCGAATTCCTGGATGGTCGCGGCTATCTGGAAGTGGACACGCCCGTGCTGCACACGGTGGAAATCGGCGCATCCGCCCGTCCCTTCCGCACGTTCCACAACGCGCTGGGGCTGCCCATGTTCCTGCGCATTGAGACGGAGCTGTACCTGAAGCGCCTGATCGTCGGCGGCTTTGAGCGTGTGTACGAGGTTGGTCGTATCTTCCGCAACGAGGGCATGGACGCGACCCACAACCCTGAATTCACCAGCGTGGAAACGTATCAGGCTTACGCTGATTACAATGAGATCATGGAAATGGTCGAGCAGCTCTACGAGTTCGTCGCCCTCAAGACGCTCGGCACGACCGATGTGACCTATCAGGGACAGGTGATTCACCTCAAAGCCCCGTGGAAGCGCATCACCATGGCCGATTCCGTCCGCGAAGCCTGCGGTGAGGACTGGACAACCTGGGGCAGCGACGAGGAAGCTCGCGCCGTCTGCGACCGCCGCAATGTGCACGTCGAGAAGGACGCGACGCGCGGCGACTGTCTGGCCGCCCTGTTCGACGAATATGTGGAGGCCAGCCTGATTCAGCCGACCTTCATCACCGATTATCCGGTGGAAATTTCTCCGCTGGCCAAGCGCAAGCCTTCCGATCCTTCGCTGACGGAGCGCTTCGAGTTCTTCATCACCGGCCACGAAATGGGCAACGCCTTCACAGAGCTGAACGACCCCATCGACCAGCGCCGTCGTTTTGAGGCGCAGGTGGCCGCGCGCAAGGCGCAGGGCATCAACGCCGAGGTGGACGAGGACTTTGTGACCGCGCTGGAATACGGCATGCCCCCCACGGGCGGCCTGGGCTTTGGCCTCGACCGTCTGGTCATGCTGCTGACCGATTCCTCCACCATCCGCGACGTGCTGCTCTTCCCGACGATGAAGCCGCTGGATGGCCGTGGCAATCAGGCAGAAGCTGACGCACCCGTCACGCCCGAAATTCCGCTGACCGAAGCCGCCGCCGAGAAGGAAGTCATCGACTTCTCCAACGTGCAGATTGAGCCGCTCTTCACCGAATCGGTAGACTTTGACACCTTCTCCAAGTCCGACTTCCGTGCCGTGAAGGTCAAGGCCTGCGAAGCTGTGAAGAAGTCCAAGAAGCTGCTGCAATTCACGCTGGACGACGGTACGGGCACTGACCGCACCATTCTTTCCGGCATCCACGCCTATTACGAGCCGGAAGAGCTGGTCGGCAAGACGCTGGTCGCCATCACCAACCTGCCGCCGCGCCCCATGATGGGCATTGAATCCTGCGGCATGCTCCTTTCCGCCGTCCATCAGGAGGGCGAGGAGGAAAAGCTCCACCTGCTGATGATTGACGAGCACATTCCAGCTGGCGCGAAGCTGTACTAATCCAAAAACATTTTCCCCGGTCTGCTTCTTGACAGACCGGGGTTTTTTTGATCCCGTTTATTCACGTTGGTCTGGCGGTCTGAAGTGTGTGTTGATATTGTGAATATGTTCAATTTCGATATGACTAATTGTGATAAAATAGCTGAATATCTATAATTTCTTCGGAAATGCTTGATATTTTTCCCAAGGAGGGATATAATTAAATTACCAATTTTAATCATCAAGGAGGAATCAATATGCGCATCATTCGCAATACGTCCGATGCGTTTTCTTAGCGAACGTAAGAAATGCACGATAGAACATCCGCGCTACTGATGATGAACGTCACAGGAGCGCAACACTGTTGCTCCCTCTACATTTACATTCAGCCCTGCCGCATGGCGTTTTTCCCTGCAAAACCAGTATAACAACTTACTACAACATACGAACGTACCGTTGGATGCTTTTCTCAGAAAGGTGGATTTACAAACATGAAAAAGTGGATATCATTG
>CAZGKQ010000232.1:1361-2473 GCA_964526125.1 uncultured Faecalibacterium sp. | reverse complement strand
CTGATTGTGGCGGCGGAACCGACCGAGGAGCAGCTGAACAATGTGACCGCACAGGCGCGCTATACCCTGACGGATGGCACGCTGATGAATGCATCCGGCAGCGTGGTGGCGAGCAATGTGCTGGCCTTCTGCGACCTGACGCAGGAACAGACGGCTACGGCCCCCGGCGAAGTGCTGTATCTGGAACAGAATACCGCCAGCACCGCTTATCTGCGCGCAAAGACGGAGAATGTGCAGCAGGTGCGCTCGCTGGCGTTGCTGACCGTGCCGACCCCGGTGCTGAGCATGGCGGCGAATGAGCAGGCGGTGACGATGGTCGGCGCAGATCACAGCGTGGTGGTCTACGACCGTTCCAGCGGCATGGTGACGACGTATCCGGCCACGTCGGATAAGACGGAAATGGCCGTGATGATCGGCAGCGAACTGATTCGTTACGCGGCCAGTGAAACCTTCGGCTGGGAGGTGGAGCTGAATTCGACCCTGCCCACGCTGGTGACGGTCGGAGAGCGCAGCGATGCGGCGCAGACTACCGCCACGCCGACACCCACGCCCACGCCGACCCCAACCCCAACCATGAAGCCGACGGCTACGCCCAAATCCACGGCCACACCCACGCCGGAATCGAAGTATACCCGTCTGGATTACGGCAGCTCCGGCTCCGCGGTGCGGAAGATGCAGAACCGCCTGTCCAAGCTGGGCTATCCGGTGGGCAAGGTGGATGGCGTGTGGGGCGATGATACGCAGTACGCCGTAAATCTCTTCCAGTCCGCCATTGGCTATACGGAGCGTTATTATGCTTCCGCCGCCATGCAGGAAAAGCTGTATTCCAAGAAAGCTCCGGTCTATGACCCGTACATGCCGCTCAAGGAGGGCAAGAAGGGCACGCCGGTCAGGCTGATGCAGCAGCGCCTGTTTGATCTGGGCTATTTCCTCAGCAACGATCTGGAGGAAGAAGTGGACGGCGTGTACGGCAAGCGCACGACGGAAGCCGTGAAGCTCTTCCAGACTACCTGCGGCTACGAAGAGAAGGACATCACCGGCAAGGCGGATGCCGACACCCTGATGCTGCTCTTTGACGAGAAGGCTCCGGCGTATCCCGGCGCGGTCACGCC
>CAZGKQ010000232.1:0-1261 GCA_964526125.1 uncultured Faecalibacterium sp. | reverse complement strand
TTTCGAGGTCTGCTGCATGCACGCGGCAGACCTCAATTTTTTGAAGAAAATTATAAATCTGGGAAGATAAACTGGATTTCAGGCGTTGTATTGGCAGAAAGCCGCCAAAAACAGGTGGCAGGAAAGGATGGGCTGATTTCATGAAACAGGGTCGGAAATGGCTGGTATTGTTGATTTTGACGCTCGTGCTGGGCGTGACAGCAGCGCAGGCAGAAACGCTGCCGCAGGAGGCGCAGGCGCTGTTTGACGTGAAGGCGTGGGCGCACTACGCCATTGCTGCACAGCCGCAGATGGCGGACGGTCAGGCTGCGGCGTACTGGCAGGACGGCCAGGGCTACGAGGTGGCGCTGGTCGTGATGCGCAACACAAAGAGCAAAACGAACGTGCTGGTGATGCTGGAAAAGGAGTCCGCAAAGGCGGAATGGCAAATCACCATGCGCAACTGGAACGCGGTGGAGCAGGGCGACGAAAGCGTGCCGGTTCTGGCCTTCTTCACGGATGGCGAACTGCACATCGTCTACCCGAACGAGGCGACCGCCGTCTTCCAGCACAAAAGCAGCGGCTGGGCGCTGGTTCGCCTGTTGTTTGGCGAAAACGTGACAGTCACCGTTGCCCCGAACTATCTGGAATACCGCACCGTGACGACCGCACCGCACGCGACCACGCAGCGCGTGAATGGCGTGGTGGAAACGTCGCTGAACCAGTTCAGTCTGGATCGTTTCCCGAAAACGGCACAGGCGGCGAAGGAACGCCTGACGAATCCGCCACAGATTCCGTCAGGCAGCTGGCGCGCGTATGCGATTTCGCAGCCTTCCGCCCATGCGGACAAGCTTCCGGCTGGCTTGCAGTATGATGTCTATTCTGCCCCGTCGGATCAGTCCTTCCGCGCCGCCAATGGTCGCGCTACCCTCTCGACGAACGACTGGGTGCAGATTCTGGGCGAAGAAGGGGACTACCTGCTGGTGCAGTACGCGCTGAATGCGCATCAATACCGCATCGGCTACATCAAAAACGATGGCCGCGTGGACACGGCGGAAGTGACGTATCTGACCTGGGCGAATGCCCCGGCCGTCATTACCGCCGCTACGCAGATGACGGATGATCCGCTGAACTCCTGCGACACGGTGCTGACGCTGAGCCGCATTGCGGAAGTGACGTATCTGGGCTGCCTCGGTGCGGACTGGGCGTACATCGAAACGACCACGCCGCAGGGGCAGTGCATCCGCGGCTTTGTGCCGATGAGTGATCTGGAACTGATTGA
>CAZGKQ010000231.1:0-2479 GCA_964526125.1 uncultured Faecalibacterium sp. | reverse complement strand
CGGAAATTGGGGAAGTTTTTACTGAAGGAACGTAAAAACTACGGGAATTGAGGAAGTTTTTAAGGTGTTTCCACAAAACGATTGAGTTTGCAGAGTCTTTTAACGGGGAATGAGAAAATGTCGAAATGAAAAAGACGGCTTTTATTTTTCCCTCAAACGCTCGGTGTTCGGTTGACAGCAGCGGAAAGAAGCGGTATCATAAAGGGCGAACGCAGATTCTGCGCCGCAGATTCTGCGTGCAGTTCCTGCCATGCAGAACCTGCATCAAAAAACGCAAACGGAGGCTGAATCCGTGATCGTACTGGGAATCGACCCCGGCTATGCCCTGATGGGCTGGGGCGTGGTGGAAACGCAGGGAGGCCGCATGCGCCTCCTTGGCTATGGCTGCGTGGAAACAAAGGCCGGTGTGCCCATGCAGCATCGGCTGCGCACCCTGCAACTGGGCGTGCGTGACCTGGTGACCATCTATCACCCGGACGACGTGGCTTTTGAAGAGCTTTTCTTCGCCCGAAACGTGACCACCGCCCTCATGGTGGGCGCGGCGCGTGGCGCGGCGATTATCAGCGCGGCGGAGTACACCGAGAACCTCTACGAATATACGCCCATGCAGATCAAACAGGCCGTGACCGGCTACGGCAAGGCGGATAAAAAGCAGGTGCAGCAAATGGTCAAAATGCTGCTGAACATGAAGGAAATTCCCAAACCCGACGACGCGGCGGATGCCATCGCCTGTGCCATCACGCATTGCCAGTGCGGCGCGGCGCGCGAGCAGTTCCGCATGAAGTAATCCGATAGGAGAAGACGATGTACGCATTTATTGAAGGAAAAGTGTGCGACAAGACAGCCAACACGCTGGTGCTGCTGGCTGGCGGTGTGGGCTATCAGATCAACTGCTCCATGACGACGCTTCAGGAAGCGCCGCCGGTGGGGGAGACGATGCGCTGCTATACCTGGCTGAGCGTGCGCGAGGATGCCATGGAGCTGTTCGGCTTTGCCACGAAGGAGGAGAAGCGGCTTTTCCTCTCCCTGCTGGGCGTGAGCGGCGTGGGCGCGAAAATGGCGCTGGCGCTGCTGGGCGCGATGCCGCTGCGAGATTTGAATCTGGCGATTCTGCTGGGGGACATCACAGCGCTGTCCCGTGCGCCGGGAATCGGGAAGAAGACGGCGCAGCGCATTGCATTGGAGCTGAAGGACAAAATCAGTCAGGCAGATGTCACGCCCGTCGCCGGTCAGGGAAGCCCGGCGGCTGTTCCCCTGACGGCAGACAACTTCGCCGAGGCGATCGAGGCGCTGACGGCGCTGGGCTATTCTGCTGTGGAAGCCCGGGATGCACTCTCGAAGGTGGAAGATAAGGACGCGCCGGTGGATGAACTGATTCGTCTGGCGCTGCGTGCGATGGCAGGAATGTGAGGGGCAACGTGGAAGAAAGAATTGTGACCGGCGATTTTCAGCCGGAAGACAGCGCGGTGGAAATGTCGCTGCGGCCACACACGCTGAGGGACTATGTAGGGCAAAAAGCCGTGAAGGACAGCCTGAGCATCTACATTCAGGCGGCGCTCTCGCGGCACGATGCGCTGGATCATATGCTGCTCTATGGCCCTCCCGGGCTGGGCAAAACGACGCTGGCGACCATTGTCGCGGCGGAAATGGGACAGAATATCCGCGTCACGTCCGGCCCGGCGATTGAGCGCCCCGGAGATCTGGCCTCCATTCTGGCCAACCTGAATCAGGGCGATGTGCTGTTCATTGACGAAATCCACCGCCTTTCCCGGTCGGTGGAGGAAGTTCTCTATCCGGCGATGGAGGACTTCGCCATCGACATCATGATCGGCAAAGGGCCTACGGCGCGCTCCATCCGCGTGTCCGTGCCCAAATTCACGCTGGTGGGCGCAACCACACGCGCCGGGCAGCTCTCTGCGCCCCTGCGCGACCGCTTTGGCATTCTCTTCCGCCTGGAAATGTATCAGCCGGAGGAGCTGGCGCAGATTGTCCGCCGCAGCGCCGCCATTCTGGAAGTGGATGCGGACGATGAGGGCATCATGGAGATTGCACGCCGCAGCCGTGGCACGCCCCGAATCGCCAACCGCATGCTCAAGCGCGTGCGCGACTATGCGCAGGTGCGCGGCGGCGGACGCATCAGCCTGCCCGTGGCGCGCGAGGCCATTGCCATGCAGGGCGTGGATGAGCTGGGGCTGGACAAGGTGGACAGATCGGTTTTGACCTGCATGATGGAGAAATTCGGCGGTGGCCCCGTCGGGCTGGATACGCTGGCCGCCACCACCGGCGAGGATGCCGTGACGATTGAGGATGTGTACGAGCCGTACCTGATGCAGCTGGGCTTCCTGATGCGCACGCCGCGTGGCCGCGTCTGCACCCCGGCGGCCTGGGCGCACATGAAGAAAACGCCTCCCGGAAGCGCCGACGAAAATCAGATGAAAATGGAGCTGTAAGCCATGAAGAGCGAAGAGGTAAAGCGCAT
>CAZGKQ010000230.1:1341-2485 GCA_964526125.1 uncultured Faecalibacterium sp. | reverse complement strand
TGCCCTTGTTGTCCGCCATGGACAGATTCTGCAAAATCGTCATGGAGCCACAGGTGCCCAGCGCTGGATTCTGGTATACGCGCCCCATCCGCCGGTAACGCTGGAATTCTTTCACCCGGGAAATGTCGCGCCCGTCCATCCAGATTTGTCCGCCGTCCAGCTCAATAGAGCCGCAAAGCAGATTCAGCATGCTGGTCTTGCCCGAGCCGTTGCTGCCCACGACGCTGACGAAGCTGCCATCCTCAATTTGCAGCGAGAAATCATGGAAGAGGCAGGTTTCTTGCACCGTGCCGGGGTTGTAGATTTTGGTGATATTCCGCATTTCAAGCATGGATGCGCACCTTCTTTTTCCGCATATTGGACAGCACCAGAATGGCCAGGAAGAGGATAGCCGTAATCAGCTTCATATCCTGCGCCGCCAGACCACAGGAGATAGCAATCGACACGCACGCCTTATAGAGAATCGAGCCGAGCAGCACCATCGTTGTCGTGCGCAGGAAGGAGGCGTGTCGGAACAGGTTCGTGCCGATAATGACGGAGGCCAACCCGGCCACCATCGTTCCCGTTCCCATCGAAATGTCGAAGAACCGCTGCTGCTGGCACATTACCGCACCAGCCAGCGCCACCAGCGCATTGGCGATCATCAGCCCCAGAATCTTCACCATGCCCTGATCGCAGCTGAGCGTCGTGACGACGGACGGATTATCCCCGGCGGCGCGCAGCAGATAGCCACACTTCGTCCGCAGGAAGGCATCCAGCAGCAGCTTGGCGGCCACCGCAATCAACAGAATGATAATTAGCGTCGTGTAGGGGGCAATCGCCTTGGGCAGCGACTTGATGAAGCTGTTTTTGAACAGCGTCTCCACCGAGAAAATCGGCAGATTCGCCTTGCCGGCGATTTGCAGATTGATGGAATACAGACCCGTCATGGTGATAATGCCACTGAGCAGGTCGCGTACATGGCACTTGACATGGACGATGCCCGTCACCAGCCCGGCCAGCGCACCGGCGAGCATTCCGGCCAACAACGTCAGCCAGGGTGCAACGCCCTGAAGCGTCAGTACGGCGGAAACCGCCGCTCCCAGCGGAAACGAGCTGTCCACCGTCAAATCCGGAAAGTCCAGAATGCGGTAGGTAATCAGCA
>CAZGKQ010000230.1:0-1241 GCA_964526125.1 uncultured Faecalibacterium sp. | reverse complement strand
GCCATCGCACCCGTTTGCCGACCCAGTTCTGTATATTCCAGGCCTTCCGCCGCGACGCAACCATTGATTACCTGCTCAATTTCGCTGCCAAACACGGGCTTGCCGTATTCCGCCGACATTTCCAGCACAACGGCCAGATAGCTGACCACCGTGTTATCCGTCAGGTTGGTGGTGCAATCCACCAGCGGCAGCAGGGCATCCAGCGCCATCGGCAAATCCGCGCCGGTGGAAATGCCCTTGTCGATAATTTCAAATCCGTAGAGGGGCGCAAGCTCCTTGTAAAGCGCGAGGGTCGCGTCACTGTTTGTTTCGCTCGTCGTATGCAAGATACCGATTTTCGTTGCATCGGGCATCATGGCGCGGATGAGCTTCAGCTGTGCTTCCACCGGCAAAGCATCACTTGTGCCGGTGATGTTGCCGGGATTGGTGCCATCGCTGCCAGCCAGCATGGCCGTGACAGGATCGCTCACGGCCGTGTAAATGACAGGAATGCCTGCATCCTCCGCTGCGTTGAACGCGGCCATCGCCGCCGGTGTTGCAATGGCGCAGATCAGGTCATATTTGCCAGCCATCACGTCCGCAATCTGTGCAGCAATCGACGTATCGGCCTGTGCGTTCTGCACGTCGAAGGTCACGTTTTCTCCCTCGACGAAGCCTTCCGCCGCCAATCCTTCCACAAAACCGATGCGGCAGTTATCCAGCGATCCGTGCTCGGCAAACTGAATGATACCGATGCGGATTGTTTCATCCGCCAGCGCCGTGGCGCTCAGAAGGAGAACGAGGGCAGTAAAGAGTGCAGCCAGTTTCTTCATCATAGAGGGATACCTTCCTTTCTGAAATCATGGTTCCAAAATCGTTGGAGCAAAATTTTTTCCGGAATCAAAAAACGCCCCAGCCGTTTCCGACTGAGGCGGTATTCCCGTGGTGCCACTCAGCTTCGCTTTTGATACAAAAGCGCACTCATCCGCATACACATGATATGCGCCGCGATGATCACGGGTGCGGTTTCCCGTTCTGCCCTACGAAACCGGGTTTTTTGGGGCAGACCCTCCGGAGTCCATTCGCTGCCACTGTCCGCGTCGCCGTCCCACTATCAGCGACTCCCTGCATCGGACTGAGAAGCAGTTACTACTCTCCGTCAACGGTTTATGGGAACAATATACACGTTTTTTTCGCTTCTGTCAAGCGTTTTTCTGTATTTATGATGTTTTTTGCGGAGGAATTTGCGCCAGAACAGACAG
>CAZGKQ010000229.1:0-2493 GCA_964526125.1 uncultured Faecalibacterium sp. | reverse complement strand
GCGCAAACTGCAATCACTGAATTGTAAAAAAAACGCGCATCCGGCTACATTTAATCGCCGGATGCGCGGAAAATCATGAAAGCTCATGAAGGCTGCCGTTATCAATCGTCTTTGGCGAAAATCCAGATTGTTTCTTCCGTCCTGTTCTGGCCATCATAGGGCAGAATCCGCATTTTGATCCGCAGACCATCGTTGCGCAGATAGCTTTCGGTGATCGTCCCCTCCTGCGCCAGCCGCTCGGATACCAGCCGGGCGTTTGTCAGCTGAAGGAAGCGAGCCTGCTCCTGCGGTGCAATGTAGAGGCGGATATACTCCCTCAATGCACGCTGGAAGGAGCCGCTGTTGGAATCCAGCATCTCCTGGAAATAATCCGGAATCAGAATCTTGCGGAACGTGTCCTGCGACAGGTTGATGAGGTACACCGCCATGTATTCCGGCGCAATGACGCGGATGAACTGATCCTCGTCGCGCTTTTCCTGCATCAGGGCTTCCAGCTGCTCGTTGAGCTGATTCATGCGGAATTCCCGGTCATGCTGCTGATAATAGGCGTTTTTGTCCTGAAGCATGGCGTTTTCCGCCTGATTGATGATTTCCTGAAGGCCATCTTCCTTCGTGCCCTGCGCGACACCGATGGAGATTTCGTACTGGGCGTTGTGCAGCGACATCCGCAGCTTTTCCACGGACAGCATGACATCCTTTTTCGTGCGGTTTTTGCACAACAGCACAAACTCGTCGCCGCCGATGCGGTAAAGCATGTCATCCTGGAAGAGACTGCGCGTCAGACCGGCAATCATGCACAGCATGCCATCGCCAGTTTGATGTCCCAGATGGTTGTTCACCTCGTGCAGCCCCACCACATCCATGTAAACGCAGGTCAGCACATCCGGCATGGTTTCGCGCAGGACAGCCAGATCTTTTTCAAACCGCGTCCGATTAAACAGCCCCGTCAGCGAATCGCAGTTGCACACATATTCCAGTTCCTGACGGTAGCGGCGATCTTCCTCCATGCCCTGCAACGCATCCGTCTGGCGGATGTAGAACAGCACCCAGGCATGCTGGGGCGTGTAGGCACTGTTGCGGATCAGGCACATTTCCACCCAGTTGAACTTTTCGCCATCATGGAGTCGGAAGCGGAAATCCAGCTGCTTCCGGCCACTGAAAAACTCCGTGCGCAGATTGGCCAACGCCATCGTCTGCTGATAGGCATCCAGATCGTCCGGATGAATCAGCTTGCGCAGCGCCAGCTCGTTGTTGAAAATGGCGAAATGCATCTGCTCGTGTGCCGGTGCTTCCGGCAGCGGATCGGTGCGCTTGAGAATCTGGCATTCGCTCGTGTTCAGCTTCAGCCGTCCCAGCAGCAGATAGGCGCTGTCCAGCGTGTCGAACACCTCGTTCTCCACCTCCGGCGTGGCCGCCCAGTTGCGCTGGGAGGTTTTCTCCCGGCGTTCCATGCCGAAATGGGAGCCAAACGCCACCTCATCCTCCGGGACGCTGACTGACAGCAGCCGTTCCGCATCCCCCACGGACATGGGGCGGTAGAAATAATACCCCTGACCATACATGCAGTTCATGGCCTTGAGCATATCGACCTGTTCCTTCGTTTCCACGCCCTCAGCCACAATGCCCATCTTCAGCTTATGCGCCATGCTGATGATGGAATCAATAATCTGAATGCCCTTCAGCCGGTTGGCTGCGTTCATTTCGATCAGCTTCATGTCCAGCTTCAGCACATCGACGCTGGTATCCTTGAGCATGTTCAGTGAGGAATAGCCGCTGCCGAAATCGTCCATCAGGACGGTGAAGCCAAACTGATGCAGCCGCTCCACCACATCGCGCACCTGCGCGCTGTTTTCTGCAAAGGCCGTCTCCGTAATTTCGATGCGCAGCAGTTCCGGACGCAGGTTGTAGCGTGCCACCAGATCCCGGAAATGCTGCGGAATATCCATGGCCTTGATGTCCGTGATGGACACGTTGACGGAAATGGGCACAATATGGCGTTTTTCCTGCTCCCAGCGGCTGAGCATCTGGCAGACACTGTCCCAGATGTAGCGATCCAGCTCCGTCACCAGGCCGCTGCTTTCCAGCACGGGAATGAATTCTCCCGGCGAAACCCAGCCGCGCTCCGGATGATTCCATCTAGCCAGCGCCTCCATGCTGACGATGTTAGCCGTTTTGCTGTTGCATTTGGGTTGGAGATAGAAGGTAAATTCGCCGCGCGGAATGCCCACACGGATCTCGCTCAACAGCCGCTGCTCATGCTCCATGCGCCGGATGATCTCGTCGGAGAAGCGGCAGATGCGATGATCCAGCTTTCCCCGGGCTGCGGTGGACGCAATCTGCGCGTTGTTGCAGATGATGCTGATGTCTTCCACATGCTCCGGAATGGCGCAGACACCCAGAATCGGCAAAAAGCCTTCCAGCTGCTGATAATCCACCAGGCAGTGGAAAACCAGATCGTAAACATGACCAATCAACTTTTCATCGTCCGGCATG
>CAZGKQ010000228.1:0-2538 GCA_964526125.1 uncultured Faecalibacterium sp. | reverse complement strand
GCGTAGAGCGCCGTGCCGCCGCCGGGCAGCGCCACGGCTGCTGCGGAGAACGTGCCCGGCCAGAAGATGCCCACCGAGAAGCCGCACATGGCGCAGCCCACCAGCGCCCAGAGCGCGTTTCCGCTCAGCGAGGCCAGCAGGTAGCAGCACACGCAGAGGATGCAGGAGCCAATCATGGCCGTTTTGAGCGGCAGACGATCCGCAAAGCGGCCATAGAGGGCGCGCGCCGTGCCCATCGTGAAGGCGAAGGCGCAGGGGCCCAGCAGGTCGCCCAGTGTCTTGCTGACATGCAGCCCCTGTTCGGCGAAGGTGCTCGCCCACTGGGACATCGCCTGTTCCGACGCACCGGCGCAGAGCATCATGACCATCAGCAACCAAAAAATGCGGTTGCGCAGCATTTTCCGCAGGGGCATCTGCTTTTCTTCCTCCGGCACAATCGGGTAGAGCGGCACAAAGCAGAAGTAGACGGTGTTCAGCAGCGGAATGAGCACCCACAGCAGCGTCAAAATCCGCCAGTGCTGCGTACCAAACAGCGCGAAAAACAGCGTCGACAGCAGCACCAGCGCCATGTGTCCCCAGCAGTAAAAGGAATGCAACAGGCTCATGGCGGCACTCTTGCCGTCCGTCGGGCAGGCCTCGACAATGGGGCTGATGAGCACCTCAATCATGCCGCCGCCAATGGCGTAAATCACCACAGCGATCATCAATCCGGTCATCGGCGGCAGCACGGAGGGCAGAATTGCCATGCACAGCAGCCCCACCACGGCGAAAACATGCGCCGCAACGATGCTGACGCGGTAGCCAATGCGATCCACCAGCCGGGCGCTGAGCAGATCCACCAGCAGCTGCACGACGAAGTTGACGGTGGTAATCAGCGTGATTTTTTCCAGCGTCAGGTCAAATTCCGTCATGAAGGTGACAAACAGCAGCGGCGCCAGGTTATTGACAATCGCCTGAGTAATGTAGCCCAGATAGCTGGCGGCAATCGTGTGGCGGTAGTGAAGCGTCTTTTTCATAAAGCAGCGGATAAACTCCTTGTCGCATGATTTTCAGCCATCATAGCACAGGAATTTTCCTTTGTGAAGGGCGTTTTTTTCGCCAAAAAACGAGGCGGAACGTCCGGCATTTTTCACAGTTTCGCAGGAATTTCGTCTTTGATCGGCGAATTGTTTCAGGATGGGCGGAATTTTTCCACTTGCAGGCATATCCGCTTTTCCGCCCGGCAGAAAGGATTCTTTTGAGCCGATGAACGCACGAAAAAACACGCTGTACAACATCGCTTACCGCGTCTTCTCCATGCTGCTGCCGCTGGTCACCGCGCCATACCTCTCGCGCGTGGTGGGCGCGGAGGGCGTGGGGCTTTACGGCTACTCCTGGGCAATCAGCTATGTGTTTGTGCTGGTGGGCATGCTGGGGCTGGAAAACTACGGCCCGCGCGCCATTGCGCAGGTGCGCGACAACCGCGATGCGCTCAACCGCACCTTTTCCTCCATCTGGCGGATGCAGCGCTGGGTGGCCGGAGTGACGCTGCTGATCTGGCTGGGTTACGTCTTCTTCATCGCCGGGGAGGAAAAGATGATCTCCCTGAACCTGACGATGATGAGCGTCAGCTGCCTTGTCAATCTGGACTGGTGCCTGATGGGGCTGGACGAATTCCGCCCCATTGCGCTGCGCAACACGGCTGTCAAGCTGCTGGCGGCGGCGGCGATCTTCCTGTTTGTGCGCGCGCCGGAGGATTTATGGATTTACGCCTTCGTCTGGTCGCTGTCGACGCTGCTGGGCTGTCTGAGCTGCGCCATCAGCCTGCGCCGCCGCGTCACGCCGGTGCACGTCAGCGCCCGGGACGCATTGAAGCACCTGAAACCCTGTGCGCTGCTATCCATCTCCGTCATTGCCGTGAGCGTCTACCGGCAGATGGACAAGGTGATGCTCGGTGCGCTTTCCGACATGGTGCAGACCGGCCTGTACGAAAATGCGGAGAAGATCATTCTCTGCCTGTCCGGCTTTATTTCCGCCATCGGCACGGTGATGCTGCCGCGTGTGAGCCGCATGACGCGTCTTGGGCAGATGGATCGTGTGATGCAGCACATTCGCCTGAGCATGGAGCTGGTGATGTGCATGGTCTGCGCGATGGCCTTCGGGCTGGCCGCGATTGCGGCGGAATTTGCGCTGCTGTTTTACGGCGCGGAATTCGCTGATTCCGGCCTGTTAATGACCTGTCTGGCTTCGACGCTGCTCTCCATCGGCTTTGCGAACGTGATTCGCACGCAATGGGTGCTGCCGCAGGGGCAGGACAAAATTTTCGTCCACAGTGTACTGACGGGTGCGGCGCTGAATTTTGTCGCAAACTTTCTGCTCATTCCGCCCTTTGGGGCACTGGGCGCGGTGGCGGCCACGGTGCTGGCGGAATTCAGTGTGCCGCTGGTGCAGTATCTGTATCTGCGCAAAGTGCTCCCCTATCGCGAGTATCTGCGCTGCTGCGCGGTGTATGTCGTCTTTGGCGGCGTGATGGCGCTATGCGTGAGGCTGTGTGTGCGG
>CAZGKQ010000227.1:0-2549 GCA_964526125.1 uncultured Faecalibacterium sp. | reverse complement strand
TGGCCATTCAGGACGGTAAGCTGATTGTCAACGGCGTGGTGTATGAGGAAGAATACATCACCCATCGTCCCAATTATACGCTGGAGCCTTATACCGTGCCGGAAGGCAAGTATTTTGTGTTGGGCGACAACCGCTCCAATTCCAACGACAGCCACCTGGTCGGCCCCATTGATGCGGAGATGATCGTGGGTCATGTGCGTCAGGTGGTTCTGCCGCTGAGCAGCTGGCGTACCATTGAATAAACCGCATACGCGCCTGAGGCGGCATGGTCAGGGAAGTTCCGGCCATGCCGCCTTTGTCATTCAAAAACGTGGTGGATGGAACTTTTGCTGCTGCATAAGCATCTAATAGATGCCTGGGTTCTTTGAAACATGGGAATGCAAAGGAGTTGATCCTGACATGAACAGCAAAGTGGCGACGGGTATTCTGATGATCCTTCTGTCCATGGTTTCCGTGCAGCCGCCGATGTGGCAGCAAACCTGCGTCGACGCACCGCATGCGTACTTTTATGAGGACAGCACCCGGCAGATTGCCATCAACACCATCGAAGTGGATCGTTCCGTCGGCTTTGTTGTGGATGTGCAGATCAGCAGTTCTTCAGGGTTTCATGTGGGCAGCGTGGAAAAGGGGATTACCCGCCTGTCTGTGATGGCAGAAGAAGCCGGGGCGGTGCTGGCGGTCAATGCGGATAATTACCGCAGCCATGCCACAGGCGTCATTATCCGGAATGGGCAGTGTATTCGGCAGAAATCAACCGGACGGCATCTGCTGGCAGTCGGTACAGACGGGGATTTTCAGATGATCGCTGATCGGAAAACGGAAAAGCCGTCGGAATTGGCTGAACGCCTGCTGGAAGAAAAAACACTGCATACCTTTGAATTCGGGCCAATTCTGGTGCAGGATGGGGAAGCAGTGGAGATCCCTGCCAAGTTCAAGCTGATTTCTACCAGTGAAAAACGGCGGGAACCCCGCACGGCCATCGGAATGATTTCGCCCCTGCATTATGTGATTGTGGTGGTGGATGGCCGACAGACGGGATACTCGGAAGGGATCTCCCTGCAGACACTCCAGCAGATTTTTCTTGATCTTGGCGTAACGTGCGCCTTTAATCTGGATGGCGGCGGTTCGACGGAACTGTGGTTTCAAGGCGAAATCATCAACAAACCCAGCGGCGGTGAACGGGGCATGTCGGATTGCATCTGGTTTTGAGGGATAAAGAAAAGCGCTCAGGAGATTTTTCTTCTGGGCGCTTTTGAATGATCAGGACTGGGCGGCTTTCTCATCCAGCTGCTTTTTCAGTTCGTCGATACGGGCGGTAAGCCTGTTCATCACCCTGACGCCTTCCTGCAGCATGTCGCGCTCCTGCAGACGCGGCGCGACCAGCAGCAGGCTGGTGGGCTTCTTGGTGGACAGGGAAAGACGTTTGTCTGTATCTTCCATGGCGGCCAGCAGAATGCCGGGATCGGGAATATACCGCTCGTCCAGACGCATCACCAGAATGCCTGCACGATACAGTACCTGACTGACGCCTACCCGGTTGCACAGGGCGCGCAGCTGCGCAATGTCCAGCAGCGCGTCCACCACGGCAGGCGTCTCGCCAAAACGATCCAGCAATTCGTCGATGATGTCTCCGCGGTCAGCATCGGTGGTAATGTCTGCAATGCGCTTGTACATCTCCATACGCTGCCGCTCGTCGTGAATGTAGTCATCCGGCAGATAAGCATCCACCTTCAGGTCTACACGGGTGGCCAGTTCGGTGGGGGTCAGGTTGCCCTGCACCTCATTCAGGGTTTCTTCAATGAGTTTGCAGTACATGTGATAGCCCACCGTGGCAAGATGACCATGCTGTTCAGGCCCCAGAATATTTCCGGCGCCGCGGATTTCCAGATCGCGCATGGCAATGCGGAAGCCTGCGCCGAACTCGGTGAATTCGCGGATGGCCTGCAGCCGCTGCTCGGCAGTCTCGGAGAGCATTTTGTCAGGGCGGACGGTGAAATAGGCATAGGCCTGACGGTTGCTGCGTCCGACGCGGCCACGAAGCTGATAGAGCTGGCTGAGGCCAAAACGATCTGCGTCGAAGACAATCAGCGTGTTGGCGGTTGGCACGTCCAGACCGCTTTCGATGATGGTGGTGCAAAGCAGCACATCGTAGCTGCCGCCGTAGAAGTCCATCATCACGTCTTCCAGCCCATGCTCGCGCATCTGGCCGTGCGCCACGCCGATGCGTGCTTCCGGGACGAGGCGCTTGAGGCGCTCGTAGAAAGCACCGATACTCTGCACGGAATTATAAAGGAAGTAAACCTGACCGCCACGGGAGACTTCGCGCAGAATCGCATCACGAATCACGCCGTCGTTGTAGTCAATCACGCGCGTCTGGACGGGCAGACGCTCTTCCGGCGGCGTTTCCAGCACGGACATATCGCGGATGCCCACCATCGACATGTGCAGCGTGCGCGGAATGGGCGTGGCGGAAAGCGTCAGCACGTCCACCTGATGCTTCATGTTCTTGATGATTTCCTTGTGCTGCACGCCGAAACGCTGCTCCTCGT
>CAZGKQ010000226.1:0-2579 GCA_964526125.1 uncultured Faecalibacterium sp. | reverse complement strand
GGGACTTGAACCCGTACCCATTGCTGGACACGCCCCTCAAACGTGCGCGTATGCCAATTCCGCCACGGCCGCAAGTGCAAAAATGATTATACCAGACAGACCCCGGTTTGTCAAGAGGCAAATTGACGAATCACGCCCCTGTGTGCAGAAAAAAGTCCGCAAAACACCTGCACACCGTTTCCAAACCATCCACAACGACAAGGAGATTGCAACACCATGAGACGAACCATCACCCTGCTTCTGCTGGCGCTGCTCTGTTTCTGCGCCGCCGCCCACGCCGAGGAATTTACCCTGTCCGTCACCGGCGAGGTGGTCGGTTTTTCGGAAAATTCAATCACCGTAACGACCAGCCAGCAGGGTCAGCTGACCCTGACGCTCTCCGATGCCTACGGCACCTACCGCACGCTGACGCAGGAGGTCGCAAAAGGCGCCACCATCATCCACTGGGACGGCCTCGGTGAAAACGAGGAGCGCCTGCCCACGGGCGAATACACCCTCTCCGGCGTGCTGGAAACAAAAACAGGCAGCACCGAAACGCAGCTGACAGTGAAAATGGCCAAGGCGAAACAGGCGCTGCTCTTTGCCCTGCCCAGCAGCGACACGCTCTACCTTGCCGACAGCGACTGGTTCTGCGAGGTCAAGCTGGTGCGCAGCGGCACGGTGGTCATGGATGTCTATGCCGCCGACAATCCGCAGGAAAAGTTGACGAGCGTCAAAAAGAGCATCAGCGGCGTGACGAAATTCAGCTGGAAGGGCGTTGCCAGCAAAAAAGCGCTCCCAGAGGGGGACTATCTGCTGCGCTTCTATGCCCAGAACAACACCGACTATGTGCGCGAGGTGAATGTGACCATCCGCGAAGGCAGCCGCCCTGTGCTGCCGGTTTCGGTGACGGGCAGCATTCTGCCCACCTGGGACATGGATGACGAAACCATCTGGGAGCTGATGATGCAGCCCTCCGTGGTGGTGGATATTGTCCAGACGAACCATCAAAAGGTCTATGATCAGCCCTCCACCTCCGGCAAGTCGCTGGGGACGCTGCATGGGCAGAGCCAGGGACTGGAAGTGATGCGCATCGAAGGCGACTGGGCGTACATCGGCGCATGGCAGCACGAATCCGGCGGCTATATCGAGGGCTGGGTGCCGCTGAAGAAGCTGAAGGTCGTCACACCCAGCAACGAATACGGCCTGCTGGTGGACAAGCAGACGCAGCAGATGAAGGTGTATCATCAGGGGCAGTGCGTGGCGCAATTCGCCATTTCCACCGGCCTTCCCGGCGAAAACCGTCTCATCCGCGAAACCGCCGCTGGAGCTTTCCTGACTGTCAACCGCATCGACGATTTTGAGGACAGCGGCTATCACTACGAGTACGCCATCCGCTACGACGGCGGAAACCTCATCCACCAGCTGGGCTATAAGGCCAAACGCACGAAGAAGGACTTCTCCGACCAGGAGCCGCTGCTGGGGCAGAAAGGCTCCCATGGTTGCGTGCGCATTCCCCGTGCCGTGGACGAAAGCGGCATCAATGTCTATTACCTGTGGACGCACCTGCCCTACGGCACGCGCATTTTCATTCTCGACGACCCGGAGAACCGCACGCTGCAAGCCGCCGCCGTCAGCAAGACCGTCACCGTCACACCCACCCAGCCGCAACAGGCTCCGGCACTGTCGGACGGCGAAACGGAGCTGGTGCTGACGCTGGGCGGCGATGCCGTGCTGGGAACGCGCGAATACTGGTGGACAAGCGACGAAAGCCTCCCGGCCTATCTGGAAAAGTACGGCATGGCTTACCCCTTCAGCGGCCTGTACGACCTCTTCTCTGCCGACGACATGACCTTCATCAACCTCGAATGCGTTCTCAAAGAAACGAGCAAGGGCGAGCAGACCAGCAAGGAATGGCGCTTCCGTGGACTGCCAAGCTACACCGCCATTCTCTTCGAGGGTTCGGTGGAACAGGTGAATATTGCCAATAATCACTATATCGACTACGGCACCGCCGGGCAGGAAGAAACACGCCAGGTGTTGCTGGATGCCGGTATGCCCTTCAGCGGCTTCGGCTACACCTATGTCTGGGAGCAGGACGGCCACAAAATCGGCTTTGCCGGTTGCCGCGAAACGACCTACAAGTCTGACGAGAGCGTCATTGCCCGGGACATTCAGGCCTTGCGAGCGCAGGGGTGTGAGGTCATCATCTACAGCTGCCACTGGGGAACGGAGTACGCAAAAACGCACAACGACCTGCAACAGCAGATGGCCTACCGTGCCGTCGCTGCCGGAGCGGACATCGTCGTGGGTAATCATCCGCACGTCGTTCAGGGCATGACCAGCGTGAACGGCTCCGTCGTCTTTTACAGCTTCGGCAACCTCATGTTCGGCGGCACGCACGACATGAAGACGTTTGACGCCATGGTGGCGCAGCTTCGTCTGCGTTTTGGCGAAAGTGGCTATCAGGGCTGCACGGTGCAGCTCATCCCGATTCTGACCAGCAGTCAGGCCGCCGATGGCGTGAACGATTTCCGTCCCGTTGTGGCACAGGGCGAGGATCAGGCGCGCATCCTGCAACAGGTGCAGGGGGATACGCC
>CAZGKQ010000225.1:0-2587 GCA_964526125.1 uncultured Faecalibacterium sp. | reverse complement strand
TCAGATTGACAATCCGCACTGCTTTTCCGCCGCTTCCAGCGTGTTTTGCAGCAGCATGGCGATGGTCATTTTGCCCACGCCGCCGGGAACGGGCGTCATCCACCCGGCCACCTGCGCCACATCAGGCATCACGTCGCCCACAATTTTGCCATCCATACGGTTAATGCCCACGTCCACCACCAGCGCGCCCGGTTTCACCATGTCTTTTTTGATGAAACCTGGCTTGCCCACCGCTGCCACGAGAATATCTGCCCGGCGCGTATGCTCCGCCAGATTCTCCGTGCGGCTGTGGCAGATGGTCACGGTGCAATCCTGCTGGAGGAGCATCATCGCCATGGGCTTGCCGACGATGTTGCTGCGGCCAATGACCACGGCTTCCTTTCCGCTCAGCGCCATCCCCGAGCGCCGAATCAGCGCCATCGCCCCCTTGGGCGTGCAGGCCGCCACGCCCGGCAGACCGTTGAACATCCGCCCGGCGTTGGCAATATGAAAGCCATCCACATCCTTCTGGGGGGCAATGGCGGCCAGCACGGCGGCCTCATCCAGGTGCGGCGGCAATGGCAGCTGCACCAGAATGCCATGAATCACGTTATCCTCATTCAGCCGCGCAATCAGCTTTTCCAGCTCCGTCTGCGTCGTCGTTGCCGGAAGCCGGATGGTCACAGAATGGATGCCCACCTGATCGCAGCCGACGCTCTTATTGCGCACATACACCTCGCTGGCCGGGTCTTCCCCTACCAGAATGACGGCGAGGCCGGGCGTAATGCCCTTTTTCCTCAGGCACGCTACCCGTTGGGCAATTTCGCCGCGCAACTCGGCTGCGGCCGCCTTGCCGTCCAACATCTGAGCAGCCATGCTCATACCTCCTCAGGACGCGCTGCCTGATTCAGCCGCGCGTTCCTCATTTTCCTTTCGCCATTGCGCCGCGCCAATCAGCGCCACGCCCACGGCATTATCGCCGGAATATTCCGGCTTGCCAAAGCAGACGCGCAGCAGACGGTCGCGTTTGGCAATGCGCACCGTGACCAGCTGCCGGAACAGCGCCGAGGACGACACGCCCCCTGCAATCAGCACCTGGCGGATGCCGGTCTTTTCCGCAGCCGCCGTCACCATGCGCGCGACGGTGCGCGCCAGCAGGTCATACACCTCGCGTGCCACATCCTCCCGGGGCATTGTGCCCTGCGCAATCCAGCGCTGCACCTGCGTTTCCGCACCGGAAAGATGGCAGGACAAATCGCCATCCGCCATGGAAACAGGCAGCAGCGCCCGGGACGTGCCCTGCACCGCCAGCTTTTCCAGATGCGGCCCGGACGGGAACGGAAGCCCCAGCGCCACGCCGGTGCGATCCACCACCTGCCCGGCGTGCAGATCCAGCGTGCCGCCCAGCAGCGTCAGCTCATCCCCCACGAGGGAGAGAATTTCCGTCGTGCCGCCGGAGAGATGCACGGCCAGCAAATCGCCCGGATTCACGCCGCTGTCCACCCTGGCCGCTGCAATATGGCCGCGCTGGTGCGTCGTAGCAAAACAGGGAACGCCAAGCAGAGCCGCCAGACTGCGACCCTGTGCGTCCCCTGCGTGAAACACGGGCATATACGAAGCTTCCTCATCCCTGGGACGGCGAGAGACGCACACCGCGACGATCTCGCAATCCTTCAGGTATCCGGCCAGCGCCTCCACCTGCTCCGGCAGCTGGCGAACATGGATGAAAACGGCCTCACTCTGCCGAAGCCCCCGTTCTCCCTGCGGCACAGGCAGCAGATGACGACAGCTGGCGATCACCTCCCCCTCGACCGTCACAGCAGCCGCCGAGGTGGTATAGCAGCTGGTATCCAGCCCGATGATCACACGCTTCACGGATTTTCCGCCTGCTTTCTGCGCAGAATCGTCCCCAGCACGCCGTTGACGAAACGTCCGCTCGTCGGCTCGGAGAAGCGATTGGCCAGATTGACCGCCTCATTGATGGCCACAGCGCCGGGAACGTCCTTTTCATGCAGGATTTCCCATGCCGCCATGCGCAGAATCGTCAAATCGACATGCGGCATCCGGCTGATTTCCCAGCGCGGACTGGCCGCCTGAATCGTCTCATCCAGTTCATCCAGATGATTCAGCACACCATCCAGCACATGGCTGATGTACGCCCGATCCGCCTCGCTCGGCTCGTTTTCGGAGATCGCCTCCACGCCGGGCAGACCTTCCTTCCGCAGCGCCTCATAAACCATTTGCAGCGTTTCCTCGCCGCCCTCGCCACCGGCCAGATGCTCAAAAATCATCTGCATGACCGCTGCACGCGCAGTCGTCCGTGCCATAGTTCCTATACACTCCTATCCTGTTTCTCTCAATTCAATTTGTCACTTTGCAACTTTTGCCGCTTATTCCGCGTCCTCTGCCGGATTTTAGGCCTCTTCCTCGGCCATTTCGTCAGCAGCCGCGTCGTTTTCCGGGGCAGCCGGAACATCGGCTTCTGCCGGTTCTTCCGCATTGTCGTCAGCGGACGCTTCATCGGCTTCCACCGGCTTTTCCGGCGGCGCAGGTACCGTCGCCGGCTGCTCGGGCATGCCAAACAGGCGCTGATGCAGCGGCCGCTCGT
>CAZGKQ010000224.1:0-2590 GCA_964526125.1 uncultured Faecalibacterium sp. | reverse complement strand
GCAACAAACAAAGACTTGTTTGGAGTAGTGAACAACTCCAAACAGCATATTCCCCCACGCAGAGATTCCGCGTCTGCGGACGCGGCCAAAGGGCTTTCCGGTCGCCCTTTGGAAACCTTCGGGTCGCCACTTTTGAAGAAGACCTGTTCCGGAACGATGCAAGGATAGAAAGGAAGACCCCTGAATGCGTCATCTCATCGACATCACAGATCTCACCGTATCGGAAATCGACGATCTGCTGAACCTGGCAGACCGCATGAAAGCCGACCCTGCGGCGTGGCGCGATTCGCTGCATGGGCGAATTCTGGCGACGCTCTTCTTCGAGCCGAGCACGCGCACGCGCCTCTCGTTTGAGTCGGCGATGCTCTCGCTGGGCGGCAGCGTGCTGGGCTTTTCCTCGGCGGATTCCTCTTCCACCGCCAAGGGGGAAAGCCTGATGGATACCATCCACACCGTCAGCTGCTATTGCGATGTGATTGCGATGCGCCATCCCAAGGAGGGCGCACCGATGGCCGGAACGCTCACCTCGCGCGTGCCCATCATCAACGCCGGGGACGGCGGCCATAACCATCCCACTCAGACGCTGACGGATCTGCTGACGATTCGCACCGCGCGTGGCGAGCTGGGACATGTGACGGTCGGCTTGTGCGGCGACCTGAAGTTTGGCCGCACGGTGCACAGCCTGATTGGTGCCATGAGCCGCTATCCGGGCGTGCGCTTCGTGCTGATTTCTCCACCGGAACTGCGCGTACCGGCCTACATCACCAAGCAGCTGGATGCGGATGGCATCCCCTACTGCGAGGTGGAACGCATGGAGGACGTGATGGGGGAGCTTGATGTGCTCTACATGACCCGGGTGCAGAAGGAGCGCTTCTTCAACGAAGCGGACTACATCCGCCTGAAGGATACCTACATCCTCGACCCCGAAAAGCTGAAAAAGGCGAAAAGCGACATGGCCATCCTGCATCCGCTGCCGCGCGTGAACGAGATTTCCACGCGCGTGGACAGCGATCCCCGTGCGATGTATTTCGAGCAGGTGCGCAATGGCCGCTTTGTCCGCATGGCACTGATTAAGACGCTGTTGGAGGAAAACGCATGAAAATTGAAGCGATCAATCGGGGAATTGTGCTGGATCACATTCAGGCCGGGCGCGCCATGGAGCTGTATCGCTACCTGCATCTGGACGAGCTGCAATGCCCGGTGGCGATCATCAAAAATGCGCGCAGCGAGGCGATGGGGCTGAAGGACATCATCAAGATTGACGAGGAAATCGACATTGATCTGGACGTGGTGGGTTTTGTCGACCCCGGCGCGACGGTCAACGTGATTAAGGATGGCCGCGTGGCGGAAAAAAAGCGTCTCGCGCTGCCGGAAAAGCTGGTCAACGTCATTCATTGCAAAAATCCGCGCTGCATCACGACGGTGGAAACGTCGCTGGATCACGTCTTCCGCCTGACGGATCGTGCGAATCACGTCTACCGCTGCCTGTACTGCGATGCGGAGCGGAAATCGCGGAATTCGTGAAAAGGCTTCGAATTTCCTGAAATTTCTTTTAGAAATCCGGGAACAATTTCCCCTTCTTCATCGTCTGATAAGGTGCAGGGCGAAACAAACCGCCCTGCGAGAATAATTCCCGATTCAAGGAGGAACGAAACGATGATGAAGAAGATGATGGGTCTGCTGCTGGCGCTGCTGCTGATTGCTCTGCCTGTTTATGCGGAGGAAGATATTGCGCAGGTAGCGGAGCTGGCCGGTGTGGTGCTGGAAACGGGCGAAGGAACGCTGCTGATGGAAACGGTGGAAGGCCAGACGGTGGAAGTCACGCTGACCGACGACACCCTCTATGAGGGCGAGACGGCGGCGGAAGGCGCATACATCCATGTGACCTACAACGGCCAGATGACGCGCTCCTACCCGGCCGGGGTGGTGGCGCTGAAGGTGGGCTGCTATGTGCTGACGGGCACGGTGAGCGACATCACCGACGAAAGCTTCACCCTGAATACCGACACGGAAGCGGTGATTGTCAACGCCACGGCGGAGCAACTGGCGCAGGTGGAAAATGGCGCGAAGGTGAACGTCTATTTCAACGGCGCGATGACCATGAGCCTTCCGGCACAGATCGGTGCGGAGCAGATCAGCGCGGCGGAAGAGGCGGCGGTGATTTCCGGCACGGTGGTGGAAGCCTACATCATGATTGAAAATGCGGATGGCGAGCTGGTGCAGGTGAATCTCTCCTCGCTGACGACGCTGCTGACGGTGCTGCCGGATCTGGGCGACACGATCACCGTGACGTACAACGGCCAGGTGACGCGCTCCATTCCGCCGCAGGTGATGGCGCAGACCATTGAGGTGGCGGACGTGCTGGTGGCATTGACCGGTGACATTGTGGAAATCAGCGACGACGGCATTCTGCTCCAGACGGAGGAGATGCAGGTGCTGGTCAAGACCGATGCCCAGACGCATTATGACATTCAGGCCGAAGGTGGCGAGCTGGCGGTGGGGGACACCATCACCGTGCACTACGACGGCGTGATGACCATGAGTTTGCCGGCGCAGATTTATGCGCAGACGATTGTGATGGAGTAAGGGG
>CAZGKQ010000223.1:0-2607 GCA_964526125.1 uncultured Faecalibacterium sp. | reverse complement strand
TGGGGCAACGCCCCAACGCAACAAAGAAGTTCTGAAAGAAAAAATAAACCACTCCATCCCTAAAAAACATCCAACCAGCTCGCGCTCGAAGAGTCGCAGCGCCACGCAAGGACAAGTTGCATCGGAGCCGAAAGCAATTTCTACGGTGCGTAACACTCCGGTTCCCTGTTTTGCCAACACCGTAACGAAACCAGAAAGGACAAAGCATTCCAATGAATGACCAGTATCAGCAATACGGCGAAGAAAGCGTCCTGATGGGCTATGATGCCCAGGGACAGCCGATCATGGGGATTCTGGCAGGCTATGATGGTGTGGGTAATCCCATCTACGGCGTGCCAGTGGGTTATGATGCTCAGGGACGCTTTGTCTACAGCACCATCTGCGGCTATGATGCCAACGGCCAGGCGATCTGGAACACGATGGGCTATAATGAGCAGTCTCAGCTGGTCTATGGCATTGAACCGGTCTGCGACCTGAACGGTGCACCGCTTGCGCCGCCGCCGGAGACGCAGGAAGCCCCCAGTGGCTTCACCGAGGCCGGAAAGCCCATGCCGCGCGTGCGGCCACGGCTGCATATTACGCCGCTGATGGTCATGATTGCCCTGGCGGTCATTGGCCTGACAGCATGGTTCTGCTATGAGCAGTTTGCCCCTCAGGCGGCGCGGTACGGCCAGATTACGCTGGCCAGCATCAACGCGACGCACACCGGCGATGCGCTGGTGGTGCGCAATGAATCCCCCTATGCGTCGGACAGCGTGACCTCCGTGACCTACCTGGCGCAGGAGGGAAGCCTCATCGCGCAGGAGGGGAAAATCTGTCAGGTTTATTCTGCCGGATTCAGTACTAAGGAAGTGACAACCCTGCGCTCCTATCAGGAGGAAATTCGCGATTATCAGAAGGAGCTGATTACCTCCGCCACCAGCGATGCCCGGATGGATCGCCTGATGAACGAGGTGACGGGGCATATCCGCGAGCTGCGTGAAATGATCTGGAGCAATACCGGATCGCTGGAAAATCAGGAGACGCTGCTGAAGGAAGCCATTGAGAACCGGCAGAAGCAGATCAAGACGACCTATTCCAGCGACCAGCGATTTGGCCGCAAGCTTGATGACGCGACCTCTCAGCAGCAGCGCATCAACAGCTGGACAAAGGACGTGACGGCCAATTACAGCGGCATTGTCTCCTTCTACCTCGATGGATTTGAGTACACCGTGAATTCGCGCACCTATGAATCCTTCAGCGCGGCGGAAGTGCGGCAGATGGTGTCCGGCAAGGTGCCGGATGTGCCGGACAGCTACCGAGGCAAAACGACGCTCTACCGCATTGTGCAGGACAACAGCTGGAATGTGCTGTTCCTCTCGGCGGACAAGGACTGGAATCCTGTCAATGGCCAGACGTATCAGCTTCGGCTGGGACGCTACGACAGCACGCAGGTCACGGCGACGGTTGATTCCTTCAGCCGATCGGGCGGTGAGCTGCTGGTGCGCCTGCATGTGGAAAGCGATGTGCGTCCCGTGCTGTATATGCGCACGACTGAGGCCACGCTGGGCGAAAACATGGATACCTTCTGCGTGCCGGAGCGTGCGCTGTATACGCAGAACGAAACGCAGGGCATCGTGGTGGTGGAGGAACAGATGGAGTCCTTCAATCCCATCAACGTCCTGACCCAAAGCGACGGCTATATCTACTTTCAGCCCGTCCAACAGGGGCTGATCTATGAAGGGCTGACGGTCAAGCTGTTCTGATTCACGGAACAAAAAAAATCCGGAAATGAAGGAAGCGAACATCATGGACACGGTTCAGCACCATCTGGCCGAGAATCTCGCGGATGTCCGCGCACGGCTGGAAGCGGCCAGCGCCGGGCATTATCCCACGCCAAAGCTGATTGCAGTGACCAAAACACATCCGGCGGCGGACATTTTGCCGCTCAAGGCGCTGGGTGTGGATGAAATCGGCGAGAACAGGGTGCAGGAAATTGTCGAAAAACGGCTGGAACTGGGGAAGAATTTTCGCATTCACCTCATTGGAAGGTTGCAATCAAACAAAGTAAAGTATATAATAGAGGATGTGTGCCTGATTCATTCGGTGGACAGGCTGTCGCTGGCGCAGGAGATCGACCGTCAGGCGCAGATGCATGGGCGCGTGATGCCGGTGCTGGTGCAGGTGTCCCCCTGCGGCGAACCGCAGAAGGGCGGTTTGCCCCCGGAGGAGCTGCTGCCGTTTCTGCGAACGCTGTCCGGTTTGCCGGGACTGTCCGTGCGCGGCTTGATGGCCGTGATGCCCAATACGCCGGACAGACAGTTTCTAGACGAACGGTTTGCCGATATGCGCACACTTTTTGAGCAGGTAAGAAATGAAGCCATCAATGGCGTGACCATGGACGAACTGTCAATGGGCATGTCCGGAGATTTTGAGCTGGCGGCGCGTCATGGCGCGACCCTGGTGCGCATTGGCAGCGCACTGATGGGGGCGCGGAATTACGCCCAGCCACGATAAAGGATCGCAGTTGGAGGAGCAGGAAAACATGGCAATTTGGGATAAAGCCAAAGGAACATTTCAGAGCATGGTGCAGGGCGATCAGCCGCGCCGGAACAGCCGCGCCAATGG
>CAZGKQ010000222.1:1273-2634 GCA_964526125.1 uncultured Faecalibacterium sp. | reverse complement strand
TGAAGCGTTGCAGCTTCTGTGGCAAGAACGAGCGGCAGGTTCGGCGGCTGCTGATGAATCCCAACAACCTGTGCATTTGCAATGAGTGCGTCATGCGCTGCCAGGAACTGATGGGCAATGACCCGATGTTCCAGCAGCAGAGTGCGCCACCCCAGCCAATGTTTGACCATCTGCCGTCCCCGGCGGAAATGAAGCGCGTGCTGGATGATTATGTGATTGGGCAGGAGCACGCGAAACGGGCGCTGTGTGTGGCGGTTTACAACCACTATAAGCGAATCGGCCAGCAGAAGACCGAGGACGATGTGGAGCTGCAAAAGTCCAATATCCTGATGGTGGGTCCCACCGGCTGCGGCAAGACCTTTCTGGCGCAGACGCTGGCGCGTATTCTCAACGTGCCCTTCGCCATTGCGGATGCAACGAGCCTGACCGAGGCCGGTTATGTCGGCGAGGACGTGGAGAACATCCTGCTGCGCCTGATTCAGGCGGCGGATTACAACATTGAGGCGGCGCAGTGCGGCATTATCTACATTGACGAAATCGACAAGATTGCGCGCAAGAGCGAAAATCCCTCCATCACCCGGGACGTCAGCGGCGAGGGCGTGCAGCAGGCGCTGCTGAAGATTCTGGAGGGGACAGTAGCTGCCGTGCCGCCGCAGGGTGGCCGGAAGCATCCCCAGATGGAAATGATCCCGATTGATACGACCAACATTCTCTTCATCTGTGGCGGTGCGTTTGATGGCATTGTGCCGATCATCGAGAGCCGCACGGGCAAAAAGAATCTGGGCTTTGGCGCGGAGCTGACCAGCAAAACGCCGGAGGGCAGCACCGAGGCGCTGAAGAAGCTGCGCCCGGAGGATCTGACGAAATTCGGCCTGATTCCGGAATTTGTCGGTCGTCTGCCGATTACGGTGACGTTGGATGCGCTGGATGAAGAGGCGCTGGTGAAAATCCTGACGGAGCCGAAAAACGCGCTGTGCAAGCAGTATCAGAAGCTGCTGGGCATGGACGGCGTGGAGCTGCGCTTCCAGGAGGACGCGGTGAAGGCCATTGCGCACATGGCGATTGAGCGCAAATGTGGTGCACGCGGCCTGCGCGCGATTATCGAGGAGGCCATGCTGGACACCATGTTTGAACTGCCGGGTCGCACGGACATCTGCGCCTGTGAGATGACGGCGGATGCGGTGCAGGGCAAGGCCGCGCCGCTGCTGCTGGAAGGCGTGCGTCGCCGCGCTGGCAGCAACCGGAGCCGCCAGCAGTATGATGATCCGATGGCGGAACTGCCGGAATTTTCGGATGAACCGGAAATGATCTGATTTATGCATCAAAAAAGGACGAGTCTGCAACAACAGATTCGTCCTTTT
>CAZGKQ010000222.1:0-1173 GCA_964526125.1 uncultured Faecalibacterium sp. | reverse complement strand
GTGGGAACGCCCTCCAGCGGATAGGGGATGCCGAGCTTCTGCCACTTGGACAGCCCGAGGGTGTGATACGGCAGAATTTCCACGCGTGTGACGTGGTTCAGGCTGGCAATGAAGTCGCTCATCTTTTTCAGATCGTTCTCGTCGTCCGTCACGCCGGGCACCAGAACGTGGCGAATCCACATTTCCTTGCCGTGGTCGGAGAGATAGCGCGCCATGTCCAGAATGTTTTCGTTGCCGTGGCCGGTCAGTTCCTCGTGCAGATGCGTGTCAAACTGCTTCAGATCCAGCATGAACAGGTCGGTCAGGCTCATCAGCTCGTCAAAGCGTTCCAGCCATTCGCTGTTGCGCTGGAAGGGCTGGCCAGCCGTGTCGATGCAGGTGTGGATGCCTTCCTTCTTCATCAGGCGGAAGAACTCCGTCACGAAATCCAGCTGAAGCAGCGGTTCACCGCCGGAAACGGTGATGCCGCCGTTGTTGCGCCAGTAAGATTTGTAGCGGATGGATTTATCAAACAGCTCGCGTGCCGTCATCTCCTGCGTCTTCGCAAGGGAGGAAGGGCACCAGGTGTCGGGGTTGTGGCAGAACTTGCAGCGCAGCGCACAGCCGTAGAGAAACACCGCGCAGCGAACGCCGGGGCCGTCCACCAGAGCAAAGGATTCAAAAGAATGGATACGTCCTGTCAAATTGGGATTCGGTTCGCGCATGATAGCCAACTCCTTATCAGGGGTACTGGGCAGGGGGAAGCCCCCTCCGCCTGATGACAGTATACCCGAAAAAGCGCAATGATAAACCTTTTTTTGCGCGAAAAGCGCATGATTATCCAAAAAACCCGGCGGAAGTTTCCCTCCGCCGGGCGATGGCTTTACGCCGGGAAATTACATACGGGTGTGGCAGGTACGGGCGATAACGTCCATCTGCTGCTCACGGGTCAGGTCAATGAACTTGACGGCATAGCCGGAAACGCGGATGGTGAAGTTCGCGTATTCTTCCTTCTCCGGATGCTCCATCGCGTCGATCAGCTTTTCCTTGCCGAACACGTTCACGTTCAGGTGATGCGCGCCCTGCTCGAAGTAGCCGTCCAGCACCTGCACCAGGTTGTTGATGCGCTCCTGCGCCTCGTGGCCCAGGGCATCGGGGTTGATGGTCTGGGTGTTGGAGATGCCGTCCAGCGCC
>CAZGKQ010000221.1:0-2636 GCA_964526125.1 uncultured Faecalibacterium sp. | reverse complement strand
CCGGCGTTGGTTTGCAGCACGCTGCCCACCGTCACGCGCACCGTTTCGCCCAGAAACGCCTTTCCGCCCTCGATCACCATCATGGTTCCGTCCGGCAGATAGCCAATTCCCTGCCCGGCTTCGCGTCCAGGCTTGGTGACTTTCACCATCAGCACATCCCCCGTCTGCACCGTCGGGCGCAAGGCACAGGCCAGATCGTTGAGATTTCGCACGGGTAGAGAGGCTTTTTCCGCGGCCTTGACCAGCGCAGCATCACACGTCATCAGGGTCGCCTGATACTTCCTCGCATCGCCCAGCAACGTCTCCTGCAACGAAGCGCCCGGCACGTCTTCAATCCGCTTGATTTGGGTGCAGGATTCCAGCAGGCGCAGCGTTTCGCGTCCCTTTTCGCCCCGGATGCGGCTGTTTTCCTCCGGCGAATCGGCCAACCGCTGAAGCTCCTGCTCCACACGCGGCGAAATCAGCAGCACGCCTTCCAGAAAACCAGCGCGGCAGACGGCGGCAATCCGTCCGTCCAGCAGCACCGTATCATCCAGCAGCTTACTCGTGCTGTGCTTCTTTCGGCTGCGAACCTGTGCTACCCGACGCTTTTTTCGCGGCGAAAAATGCAGCAGCATGCGGTGCAGTTCCGCAGCCCTGCGCATGCCAAGCGTTCCGCCCAGCAGACCAAAGACAACAAACAGAATCGCACACAGCGACACGGTAAACATGCTCGCCCCCATGAGCATCACCAGCTGGGACAGGAGCGCCGCCACAATCATGCCGCCCACCAGACCGCTGATGGTGCCCATCATCTGCTCAAAGGACATGGCATCCAGATGCTTTTCCACCGCTGCAAGCATGCGGCTGATGAAATCCAGCACCCACGGCGATGCAAAATAAGCCGCAACACCCATGACCAGCGCCAGCAGCCCGTACAGGGTCAGCAAGCCGCCAAGGCTCAACGGGGCATGACCCGTCATGCTGTTAATCTGCACGACCACAAAGGCCAGCACCGAGCCAAATCCGATGCCGACGACCGTCACCAGCAGCTTCAGTAGTTTCCTGATTCGCTCAGATTTCATGGCTTTGCCACACGCCTACCTCTCTTAGAACAATACACTGATGGCCTGTACCACCGTGTCCACGCCAATCAGCTTCACGCCTTCCGGCGCTTTCAGGCGGCGCAGATTCTCCTTCGGCAATACAATCACGCGGAACCCCAGCCGCTCACATTCCGCAATGCGCCGGTCGCACTGCGGAATGGCGCGTACCTCGCCAGCCAGACCGACCTCGCCCATCACGGCAACCTCCGGGGCAATCGCCGCATCCTTCAGCGACGAGACCACCGCCATGCACAGCGCCAGATCAGCCGCCGGTTCCGACAACTCCAGACCACCAGCGACGTTGATATACACATCCTGATTATACGTTTTCTGATTCGCACGCTTCTCCAGCACGGCCAGCAGCAGCGCCACGCGTCCTGTATCCGCGCCACCGACCGTCCTTCGCGGCGTGCCGAAATACGACATGCTTGCCAGCGCCTGCACGTCGCAAAGCAGTGGCCGCGACCCTTCCAGCCCACAGAACACCACCGATCCGCTCGCGCCCTTGGCGCGATGACTCAGCAGCTGCTCCGAAGGATTGGGGACAACCTGCATCCCCTTCTCCGTCATCTGGAAGACACCCAGCTCATTCACAGAGCCGAAGCGGTTTTTCACTGCGCGCAGCAGCCGATACTCCTGCTGCCGATCCCCTTCAAAATACAGCACCACGTCCACCATGTGTTCCAGCATGCGCGGCCCAGCAATCGCCCCATCTTTGGTCACATGTCCCACCAGAAACGTCGCCGTTCCGCTTTCCTTGCACAGGCGCATGATCTGGCTGGTACACTCGCGAATCTGGCTGACAGACCCCGGCGCAGAAGCCATATCCGGGCGATACATGGTCTGAATGGAGTCGATCACCGCCACATCCGGCGAAAGGCCGCGCATCTTCTCCTCCACATGATCCAGCGCATTTTCCGCCAGCACATACAGCGTATCAGAGGCAATGCCCAGCCGATTAGCGCGCAGCTTCAGCTGTTTGGCGGATTCCTCGCCGCTGACGTAAAGCACGCGTTTTCCTTTTTCGCACAGGTTCGCACACACCTGCAACAGCAGCGTAGACTTGCCAATGCCCGGATCGCCACCGATGAGCATCAGTGCCCCTTCCACAATGCCGCCGCCCAGCACGCGATCCAGTTCGCTGATGCCGGTGGAAGACCGAACAGCAACATCCTCCGGAATATCCTTGAGCAACATCGCCGCAGCGCCCGTCCCCGGCCGCTGCTTCAGCGCCTTCACGGGTGCACCCACCACGGCCGGTGCTGCTTCGACCATCGTGTTCCACGCGCTGCACCCGGGACACCGCCCCACCCAACGGGACGTTTCATATCCGCAGGCCGTGCAGGCAAATACGCTTCGATCCTTCGCCATGATTTCCTCCGCAAGCCATAATGGCTTTATTATAGCACATTCTCGCGTTTCGCGAAAGGGTGCGCCTGAAGCTTCTGCCGCCGAATGGTAAAAAAAAAGCTGACTCGTCACGAATCAGCCTGATCGCTCCCCAGGTAGGGCTCGAACCTACAACAACTCGGTTAACAGCCGAGTGCTCTG
>CAZGKQ010000220.1:0-2691 GCA_964526125.1 uncultured Faecalibacterium sp. | reverse complement strand
ATTTTACAGGCCATCATTGACGACTATATCCTCACCGCTGTGCCGGTGGGGTCAAGAACCATCTCAAAGAAATATGACATGGGGCTGTCCTCCGCGACCATCCGCAATGAGATGAGCGATCTGGAGGAGCTGGGGTATCTGGATCAGCCGCATGTCTCCGCCGGGCGCATTCCCTCGGCCAAGGCGTATCGGCTCTATGTCGATCAGCTGCTCAAGACGGGACGCATCGCCTCGGACAGCGAGCAGGTGGTGAAAGGACACTTTCTGGGGCGCATGCACCAGATGGAGGACGTGATTGATCACGCCGCTCAGGTGCTTTCCAACCTGACGAGCTATACCGCTGTGGTGCTGCCGCCGATGGGCAACATGCCCCGAATCCGGACGATTCAGCTGGTGCCGGTGACGGAAACGTCTGCGCTGGTGGTGATTGTGACGGATATGGGCATCATCCGCGATCAGGTGGTGCAGGTGGCGGCGGAGCTGGACAGCGATACGCTCTACGCCATCAGCAAAACGCTGACGGAGCGTCTGAAAGGGCTGACGCTTCACGAGGCGGTGCAGCAGATGCCGTCGCTGGTGCAGGGTATGCGCGAAAACGAGCGGCTGCTACAGGGGCTGAGTCAGGCGCTGGGGCGGCAGGAGGAAATGGCGCATCCACATGTGGCGGTGGGCGGCACGAGCAACATGCTGGCCTATCCCGAATACAGCGACATGGAAAAAGCCCGTTCCTTCCTGACGCTGATGGAAACACGCGACCGGCTGGCCGATATTATTGCCCAGAAGGGCGAAATGGCCTTCACCGTTCGCATCGGCCCGGAAACAGGCGTGCCGGAAATGGCGGACTGCTCCATCGTGACCGCCACTTATACCACGGGGACGGGACGGCAGGGAACCATCGGTGTCATTGGTCCCACGCGCATGCGCTACAGCCGCGTACTGTCCGTCATGAACACGATGGGACAGCAGCTGTCCGAGCTGTTTGGCAGCCAGACACCGGAAAATAAAAACAAGTTGGACGAATAGCAGCGATGAAGAAATGGAAGAAAGGCAGAAATCAACCGATGAATGATCAGAAGACTCCCAACCAGCCTGATCTGGACATGACTCCCGATGTGACCGACCAGACGCAGGAAGCTGCGCCCGAGGAAATCTGCGACGTGGTGGCGCTCCAGAAGGCGGCTGCTAAAGCGGATGAATATCTGGCGATGGCGCAGCGCGTGCAGGCGGACTTTGACAACTTCCGCCGCCGCAACGAGGGCGTTCGTGCCGATGCATTTGCCGAAGGACAGCGCAAGGTGGCTGCCGCGATGCTGCCCGTGCTGGACAATCTTGAACGCGCGCTGGCTGCCGCAGACACGGCGGAGGGCGATGCACTCAAGACGGGCGTGGAAATGACGCACAGGCAGATGGTGGCTGTCTACGAAAAGCTGGGCGTGACGCCCATTGACCGCCTGGGCGAAAAGTTTGACCCGAACCTGGAAGAGGCCATCATGCAGGGGACGGCAGACGAGGGCGAACCCGGCACGGTGTGCATGGTGCTGCAAAAAGGCTACATCATGGACAAAACGGTGCTGCGTCACGCGATGGTCAAGGTGGTTGCCGAATAAGCGGCATCACCGGAAATTTCTTATTCTCGACAGCTCAGACTGCATGGTCTGCTGTAAATAAATCAAAAATGCGTATCACTTTTCGACATAGAACTTCAGGAGGAATGAATTATGAGCAAGATTATTGGTATTGACCTGGGTACGACGAACAGCTGCGTGGCCGTGATGGAAGGCGGCCAGCCCGTGGTGATTCCCAACGCTGAAGGCGCACGCACGACGCCCTCTGTCGTGGCTTTCAGCAAGGATGGCGAGCGCATGGTGGGCACCATTGCCAAGCGTCAGGCCGTGACCAACCCCGACCGCACGGTGATTTCCATCAAGCGTGAAATGGGCACCAACTACAAGGTGAACATTGACGGCAAGGCTTACACGCCTCAGGACATTTCCGCCATGGTGCTGACGAAGATGAAGGAGACGGCGGAAGCCTATCTGGGCGAGACGGTTTCTCAGGCCGTTATCACCGTTCCGGCTTATTTCAATGACGCACAGCGTCAGGCCACCAAGGACGCCGGTCGCATCGCCGGTCTGGAAGTGCTGCGCATCATCAACGAACCGACGGCGGCTTCTCTGGCCGATGGTCTGGAAAAGGACGGCGCGCAGAAGATTCTGGTGTACGACCTGGGCGGCGGCACGTTCGACGTGTCCATTCTGGACATTGGCGACGGTGTGTTCGAGGTGCTGGCCACCAACGGTAACACCCGTCTGGGCGGCGACGACTTCGATCAGCGCATCATTGACTATGTGGCCGATCAGTTCCAGAAGGAAAATGGCATTGACCTGCGCAAGGATCGCGCGGCCAGCCAGCGCCTGAAGCAGGAAGCCGAAAAGGCCAAGATTGACCTGTCCGGCACGACCACGGCCAACATCAACCTGCCCTTCATCACCGCCGACGCGAACGGCCCGAAGCATCTGGACGTGACGCTGACCCGTGCGAAGTTTGAAGAGCTGACTGCTGATCTGGTGCAGGCGACCATCACGCCCATGGAAAAGGCGCTGAAGGATGCCGGCCTGACCTACAACGACATCAACAAGATCATCCTGGTGGGCGGTTCCACCCGTATTCCGGCGGTGCAGGCGGCTGTCA
>CAZGKQ010000219.1:0-2706 GCA_964526125.1 uncultured Faecalibacterium sp. | reverse complement strand
CCCAAAATCCTTTACAATCGAATCGTTCATTTTTGAACAGTTCAAATCTGGACAGTGATAGTCCGGAGAAAGAAAGGAGCAGAAATGGATAGCCTCGTCAGGAGTATTCTTTCCATCAGCCGCGTGCTTCAGCATTCCCTGCTGACGCCCCTGTGTGCCAAATACGGCATGACCCAAACAGAATTGCTCACCCTCTTTTTTCTGGCCGAAAGCCCCAACCTTCATACCGCCAGTGACATCGTGCGTGAGCAGAAGCTGACCAAGTCTGCCGTATCCATGGCCGTTCGCGAGCTGCGCGAAAGAGGACTCATCAGCGGCGAATGTACCGATCAGGATCACCGCTCCGTTCGCCTTTCTGTCTGCGAAGCGGCGCAGGACATCCTGCATGAGGGCGCCCGTATCCAGCGTGACCTCTACCATCGGCTCACCAACGGCTTTTCCGACGCGGAAAAAGCGGAACTTCAGCGAATTTTTGCGCGCGTATCGCTGAATCTGGAGGAGGAGTAGCTTCTTCTTCCCCACAAAACGCTTCCGCCTGTGAAGCCGGGTTCTCCCCTCTTATTGGATACCCATCAACCCGTTGAAAGGAGCGTGTTCTATTGAATCCCAAACTGAAAGAAAAGATCATGGAATCACTTTCCGCTGTGATCCCGATCAGTGCCATCGTGCTGCTCATCAGTGTGCTGCTGGTACCCATGGAGCTGGGCAGCATCGTGATGTTTCTCGTCGGCGCGGTGATGCTGATTCTGGGCATGGGCTTTTTCCAACTGGGCGCTGAAACAGCCATGACACCGCTGGGCGAGGGCATTGGCGTTCAGATTTCCAAAACGAAAAAGCTGAGCATGGTGCTGCTGATCGGCTTCCTGATGGGCGCGATCATCACCATCTCCGAGCCGGATTTGCAGGTGCTGGCCGAGCAGGTGCCGTCCATCCCCAATCTGGTGCTGATCCTGACGGTGGCCGTCGGCGTGGGCATCTTTCTGGCGGTGGCGATCATCCGCATCCGCTACCACATCAGCCTGTCCGTGCTGCTAACGGTACTCTATGCGGCGCTGATCCTCTTTTCCTTTCTGATTCCGCAGGAGTTTCTGGCCGTTGCCTTTGACTCCGGCGGCGTGACCACCGGCCCCATGACCGTGCCGTTTATCATGGCGCTGGGCGTTGGTCTGGCCTCCATGCGCAGCGACAAAAATTCCGCCAATGACAGCTTCGGTCTGGTGGCGCTTTCCAGCGTCGGCCCGATTCTGGCCGTGCTGATTCTCGGCTGCTTCTTCAAGCCCACGGAAGCCACCTATTCCCTGACCAACGTGGAAACCGTCGTCACCACGCGCGATGTGGTGGTCGTCTTCGGCAAGGGCATGCCGAAATACGCCAAAGAAGTGCTGATTTCCCTGCTGCCGATTGTGGCGGTGTTCATCATTTTCCAGCTGATGACGCATCGCTACCAGATGCGCCAGATCAAGCGTATTGTTGTCGGCTTCATCTATACTTATCTGGGACTGGTCATGTTCCTGTGCGGCGTGAACGTCGGCTTTGCGCCCGTCGGCTCCTATCTGGGGCATGAGCTGGGTTCCCTCTCCTTCAACTGGATTCTGATTCCCATCGGCATGCTGATTGGTTATTACATCGTCAAGGCCGAACCGGCCATTCAGGTGCTGAATCATCAGGTGGAAACCGTCACCAACGGTGCCATTTCCGTCAAGATGATGAATCTGTGCATGTCGCTGGGCGTGGCCATCAGTGTGGGGCTGGCCATGCTGCGCGTGCTGACCGGCATTTCCATCCAGTGGATCATCATTCCGGGCTATCTGATTGCGCTGGTGCTTTCGCGCTTTGTGCCGCAGATTTTCGTCGGCATTGCGTTTGACTCCGGCGGCGTGGCCAGCGGTCCGATGACCTCCACCTTCCTGCTGCCGCTGAGCATCGGTGTGTGCGAGGCGGTGGGCGGCAATCTGATGACGGATGCGTTTGGCGTGGTGGCGCTGGTCGCCCTGACCCCCCTGATCGCCATTCAGCTGATGGGTCTGGTCTACCAGATCAAGACCAGCAAGCAGCAGAAGCAGGTCAAGCAGATTCCCGTGCTGCCTGATGACAGCGATATTGTCATCGACCTTGAGGAGGACTAATCAACATGGAACAGCAAAAATCGCTTTCTTTTCAGCTTTTGACGCTGATTACCACGCCCAAACTGGCTGAGCAGGCCGAAGCGCTCTTCCAGCACAGTCACCTGCCGCTTCAGTATCAGTTTCACGCGGAAGGCACGGCGACCAGCGAGGTCATGGACATGCTGGGGCTTGGCAGCATTGACAAAACCGTGCTGATCAGCATGATTCCGCGGCAGATGGCGTCCGTCATGCTCGACAAGCTCAAGACCGAATTGCAGATGCAGGCCGTCAACAGCGGCATTGCCTTCACCATCCCCCTGAACGGGCTGAGCAACCTCATTCTCAAGCTGCTCACGCAGGATCAGGCGGACAACACGCTTCAGGCAGAAGGAAAGGATGATTCAACCATGGCAGAAACAAAGCATGTTCTGGTAGCCGCGATTGTCAACCGCGGTTTTAGCGGCGACGTGATGGATGCCGCAAAGGGAGCCGGTGCCACCGGCGGCACGGTGATTCACAGCCGTCTGCTGACCAATGAGGAAGCCTCCGGCTTCTGGGGGCTGAGCGTGCAGGATGAGAAGGAAATTGTGCTCATCCTGAC
>CAZGKQ010000218.1:1274-2713 GCA_964526125.1 uncultured Faecalibacterium sp. | reverse complement strand
GACGGAGAGTGCCTTGGGCAAATCCGCCGGGGATTCATGATCCTGATTGGCGTGTCGGTGGACGATACGGAGCAGGATCTGCGCTACATGGCGGAAAAAGTGCCGAACCTGCGTATCTTCGAGGACGAGGAGGGGAAAATGAACCGCTCGCTGAAGGATGTGGGCGGCGAAATCCTGGCCATCAGCCAGTTCACCCTCTATGGGGATGCGCGCGGAGGGCGTCGCCCCAGCTTTATCGCGGCGGCGCGTCCGGAAAAGGCGAATCCGTATTATGAGCAGCTGGTGGCCGCATGGCGCGCGCAGGGGCTGCATGTGGAAACGGGTCGCTTCGGCGCGGATATGCAGGTTTCGCTGGTCAATGACGGACCGGTGACGATTTTGATGGATTCCACCAAAGCTTTCTGATTTTGAGCAGGAAGGGGAGAACAGCGCCATGTTGCAGATGAAGGAACTGACGGTGGGGCCGGTGGCGACGAACTGCTATCTGCTCTGGGAGGACGCGCGACCGGACTGCGTGGTGATAGACCCCGGCGAGGAGGCGGAGCGAATCCGCCAGGCGACGCAGGGGCGGAAAATCGCCGCGATTCTGCTGACGCACGGGCATTTTGACCACATCGGCGCGGTGAAAGCGCTGATGGACAGCGACACGGCACTGGTGATTCACCAAAGCGATGCGCCGATGCTGACGGATGCGTACCAGAATGCCAGCTTCCTGATCGGGCGCGCGGTGACGGCCTGTCCGGCGACAGCGCTGGTGCAGGAGGGGCAGGAAATCTGCTACGCCGGCATTCCGATGACGGTGCTGCATACGCCGGGACATACGGCTGGCAGCGTGTGCTATCAGACGGGAAACATGCTGTTTACGGGCGATACGCTGTTCCACGACGGATTCGGGCGGACAGATCTGCCCGGCGGCAGCATGGCGCAGCTTCACCGGTCGCTGGAAAGGCTGATGCCGCTGGCGCAGGAAATGACGCTTTACCCCGGACATGGAGAGGAATGAACATGAATAACCAGATTCAGCCGGAACTGGCGGAAAACCTATCCACCATTGAACCGGATCTGATGAATGTGACGCGCCTGTTCCGCCTGCCGGACAGCGTGTGGGATGCACCGGATTATCACTTTTCCGCGCAGGTGGTGGATGGCTGCTATCAGGTGCGCTTTGACGGCAAGGCGCTGTCGGCGCAGGGGCAGGTGAAAATTCCCGACCATGCGGATGAGCGCGTGCGCGAGCTGCATCGGCGCAGGGCACTTCGCCGACTGTGCCGCCAGACGCTCTATGAACTGTGCCGGAAGGAAACCGGGGCACATCCGCCGTGGGGGAGCCTGACGGGCATTCGCCCCACGCATCTGATGTATGAGGCGCTTTCGGAAGGGCTGGACATGCAGGAGGCACAGGCGCAGCTCGTCAGCCGCTTTGATGTCACGCCGGAAAA
>CAZGKQ010000218.1:0-1174 GCA_964526125.1 uncultured Faecalibacterium sp. | reverse complement strand
ACATGCAGGAGGCACAGGCGCAGCTCGTCAGCCGCTTTGATGTCACGCCGGAAAAGGCAGCGCTGCTTTCGGAGATTGTGTCGGTGCAGCAGCAGCTTCCGCCGCCGGATGACCGGTGGATGGATGTGTATATCGGCATTCCGTTCTGCACCACGCGGTGCACCTATTGCTCGTTTTCCAGCGGCGAGCTGGGGAATGGGCGGCTGGTGGAGCCGTATTTGCAGGCGCTGTTTGAGGAGATGGCCGCCGGAGCGCGGCTGCTGAAGAAAGCCGGAAAGCAGCTCCGCGCCGTCTATGTGGGCGGCGGAACCCCCACCGCGCTCAATGAAGCGCAGCTGTCGCGCCTGCTGGATGAGATGATGCGCCTTTTCCCCGGAGCGATGGAGTACACCGTGGAGGCCGGGCGGCCGGACACGCTGACACCGGGCAAGCTGTTGGCCATTCGTCAGGCCGGGGTGCAGCGCATCAGCATCAATCCGCAGACGATGAATGACCGGACGCTGCGCGTGATTGGCCGCGCGCATACCGCCGCGCAGGTGGAAGCGGCCTATGACATGGCGCGACAGGCGAATATCCACCACATCAACATGGATGTGATCGCCGGTCTGCCGGGGGAAAACGCGGCGGACTTTGCCAACACGATGGAAGCCGCATTGCGCCTGAAGCCGGAAAGCCTGACGGTGCATACGCTGGCCATCAAGCGATCCAGCCGTCTGCATCTGGAAAATGCGCCGCTGCCCGATGGCGACACCGCCGCACAGATGGTGCAGATGGGGCTGGATACGGCGCATGCGCTGGGCATGAAGCCGTATTACCTCTATCGGCAGAAGTATATGGCCGGAAATCAGGAAAACGTGGGCTATGCGCTGCCGGGTCATGCGTGCCAGTACAATGTGGACATCATGGAGGAAACGACGCATATTCTGGCGCTGGGTGCCGGTGGCATTTCCAAACGGATTTATCCGGAGGAAGGGCATATTGGCCGCGCCCCCAATGTATCCAATATTGAACAGTACATTGCGCGCGTGGCGGAAATGGCACAGCGGAAAAATGCGCTGTTCCTGCCGGAAAATGCCGCTTCCGCCGGAAAATAAGGCAAAGGCGCTTTTTGCACCGGCAAATTCGCGGCAAAGCTTGCAATTTGCCCGGTTTGCTGGTACAATAGGCATGTTGG
>CAZGKQ010000217.1:0-2716 GCA_964526125.1 uncultured Faecalibacterium sp. | reverse complement strand
ACATCATCCGGCACGATTTCCGGCTCTGCCAGCGCTGCACTCACCGTCAGCGTCAGCAGCAGCAAAATCGTCCACAGCTTTCGCTTCAAGCTTCTCACCTCTTCCATCGGTTTCTTCCTCCTCTATTCTACTCCATTCCAACCGGTTTGGCAAGCCCCTTTATTCTGCGCAAAAAAGCAGTCGCCCGGTTTTTCCAGACGACTGCCTCGGGTAAATCATCAGGGTTCAAGGGCTTCATAGCGCTTCTCGCCATATTTCCGGAGGAGCAGCACAGCCAGCGCCGTTTCCAGCAGCAGGAGAATCACACACGCCGCTGCGCGCATTCCGGCAGGATGCGCCGCCAGGAACACCTGCCATGCCGCAGGATTCTGTGCCTTCAGGGCTGCATTGCAGAGGAGAACCATTCCTGCAACGCCAGCACCTACCAGAAGCATCATCAGCGTCGTCAGCGCCATCGCAATCATCTGGTTCATGCTCTGCTTCATCACCTGCTGCTCCGTCTTCCAGTGCAGCATGGGGCGAGATGCATCCACCGACAGGACGACGCAACCCGTCGCGAGGCTGAACAGATTACCCAGCAGGAACGCAGCAAGAATCGCCAGCCAGTACGTTTTTCCCAGCAGGACAGCCGCAGCCACAGCGAGCAGCCCCATGCTCACCGCATTGATCGTCAGGCTGACGCAGAGTTTGGCGGAGAGCTGGATGCGCGGCGATACGGGAATCATCTTCGCAATCGGCAGCCGCTTGCCTTCCCGGGAGACGGCCGTGGCAATCATCGGGTTCAGCCAGCTGCTGACGGCAAAAGCCGCCGTCAGGATCAGCATCACGTCCACCGAAGAAACATACTCCTTCATCATTTCCAGCAACACTATCAGGCTCATGGAGTCCTCGCTGGCAGACAGACCAATGCTCATGCCCATCAGGATGATTGGCAGCATCAGCGCCCCCATCACGCAGTTGAGCAGATAAACCGGCACATGCAGGATTTCATGCCATTCGCGGAAGTAAATAGCCTGGAAGGCGCTGCGCTGGCGGAAGGTTTTGTCCGTCGAGCGGATGCGTCTGGCTTTGCGCGAGCCTTCCGCCTGTTTCAGGGTGGAATTCAGATAACCGCCGCCAACGAGCAGAATCGCCACAGCCGCGCCGCCCACGGAAACCAGCAGATAGAGTGCCCAGCGCAGCCAGTCGCCACCCAGACCCTCCACTGCCCAGAGAATCGGCGGAAACGCACCCACCAGCGTTTGCAGCAGCGGCTGCACACCGGTCAGCACCTGAAGGAAGAACGCCGTATCCGCATCGTCCGGGATTTGGGGAAGGATTTTCCATTCCAGCCCCAGCACCACCACCATCATCATCACCGTGCCCAGCACCGTCCAGACTTCCTTGTGCTTCGTCAGCGCCGTAAAGCGCCCCAGCACGCCGGAAAGCAGAAGCGACACCGTCAGCGGAATACAGTTGATCGTCAGCAGCACCAGCAGCATGCGCACATAATACGTCCAGCCCAGTGCCCCTTTCGCACCGTAGAGGATCAGCGCCGGTGCTGCAATCACCACGGAAAAGAGCAGCTCCGTCAGGTACACCTCCGACCATCTGGCCGCCAGTACAGTTCGGCTTTTCAGCGGCAGATAGGCCATGGAGACGGTATCGCGGCTGAAATACAGCGCCGTGAACATGTGAAAAACGCTGAACATCATCGTAGCAACCATTGACAGCAGGATGGTCAGCCCCGGCAGCAGCTCCAGCTGTCCCAACTGATGGAACGCATCTGCCAGCATGACCTCCATAAAAATGACCATACCAACCAGCGTCAGCATTCCCAGCAGCGCAACAGGATACAGCACCAGCCGGGAAACATCCAGCTTGCCGTTCTCCTTGCGCACCCCATCCTTCAGGCCGGCAAACAGATTCTGCATGCTCAGCCGCAGGAGCAGAAAATACGCTTTCATTCCTGATGCTCCTCCGCTTCCGTCAGTTCCAGGAAGAGCTGCTCCAGCGATGCGCCCTGTTCGCCCGAGCGGAGCTGTTCCAGCGTGCCCTGCGCCACCAGTCGCCCCTTGTCAATGATGGCAATTTCGTCGCAGAGCTTTTCGGCCACTTCCAGCACATGCGTGGAAAAGAAAACCGTGTTGCCCTTCTCGCAGTGGTGGCGCATTTCTTCCTTCAGCGTATGCGCTGCACGCGGATCCAGCCCCACCATCGGCTCATCCAGCACCCATACCGGCGGCTGATGAATCAGCGCACCGATGATGGTCAACTTCTGCTTCATACCACGCGAGTAGGACTTGATCTGTTCCCCGGCGGCATCCTCCAGTTCAAACAGCGACAGGTATTTTTCGATATGCGCCTTGCGTTCCGCCGTCCCCACGCCATATACATCCGCCATAAAATTCAGATACTGCATGCCCGTCAGGCGGTCGTAGAGTTCATGGCTGTCCGGCACAAAGCCAATCATGCGCTTGGCCTCCATCGGGTTTTTCCGCATAGACACGCCACCCACCGTCACTTCGCCACTGCTGGGTGTCAAAATGCCCGTCAGCAGGCGGATGGTCGTCGTCTTTCCGGCACCGTTGGGGCCAATAAAGCCAAAGACCTGTCCCTGACCAACTTTCAGTGTCAGATCGTCCACAGCGCGGATGCTGCTCTTGCCGTATTGCTTCACCACATGGTCAAACTCAATCATTTTCCTCAAACCTCCTCGTTTGATAGCGTCATTTTA
>CAZGKQ010000216.1:0-2843 GCA_964526125.1 uncultured Faecalibacterium sp. | reverse complement strand
AGAACGAAAAATCCATTGCGCTCTGTGCTATGTTTTAGACGTGAATTAGTATTATTCTTCCTGCGCGTTTGATGATGGAGGAAAAAACGTTGCAACTGAAAATTGAAAATCTTACCTTCACCCATGACGGCAGTTTTGAGCCTGTTTTTGAGAACCTCACCCTCCGCTTCGACACCTCGTGGCGCACGGGACTGATTGCCCGCAATGGCCGGGGCAAAACGACGCTCCTGCGCCTGCTGACCGGCGAACTCCATGGCCGCGGCCATATCGACTGCCCCCTGACACCGGTGCTTTTTCCCTATCCGGTGGCGGATGCGTCCGACCTGACGTGGAGCGTGATGCTTGCCGCCGCCCCGGACAGCGAAGACTGGCAGCTGCGCCGGGAACTTTCCCTCCTTCAGGTGGATGAGGATGTGCTCTACCGCCCGTTTGACACGCTTTCCGGCGGCGAGCAGACCAAGGTGATGCTCGCGGCACTTTTCGCCCGGGCGGATGTTTATCCGCTCATCGACGAGCCGACAAACTCCCTCGATGCCCCGGGACGCGCCCTGCTGGCTGATTATCTCCGCCGGAAGGACGGCTTCCTGCTGGTCAGCCATGACCGCGCCTTCCTCGACCGCACGATTGACCATGTGGTGAGCCTCAACAAGCGCGAACCCTACGTCATGCAGGGCAATTACACCACGTTGGAAACGCGCCTGAATGCCGAAAACGAGGCGGAAGCCGCCCGGAGTGAAACGCTCCGGCGCGAAATTGGCCGCCTGGAGGAATCCGCCCGGCGGACGGCGGCCTGGAGCGAAAAGGTGGAACAGTCGCGCCAGCATGTGGATTTGAACTACTACAACCGGAACTTCTACGGCAAGCAGGGGACGCGCTTCGCCAAAATGGTGCAGCGGACGCAGAATACCCTCCGCCGACAGGAGAGAGCCATCGAGGAGAAGAAAACGCTGCTGCAAAACGTGGAGCAGGTGGGGCAGCTGCGCATCACGACCCTTGACCACCACAAGGATGTGCTGCTGCAAGTGAAAAACGGCCTTGTCCGCTATGGCGACCATGTGGTGTGCGAAGGGGTCAATTTCACCCTCCGCCGAGGGGAGCGCGTGGCGCTCTGCGGTGCCAACGGCTGCGGAAAGTCCAGCATTTTGAAGGCGCTGCTGGGTCAGGGCGGCGCGCTGGAAGGCGAAATCACGCGTGCGCCGGGGCTGGTGTGTTCCGCCGTGCCGCAGCGGCTGGATGAGCTGCATGGCTCCCTGCGCGATTTCATTCAGCAGGCGGACGCGGACGAAACGCTCTTCAAGGCGATTCTGCGCAACATGGATTGCCCCCGGGAGCTGTTTGCGCACGATCTGGCGGACATGAGCCTTGGCCAGCGCAAAAAAATGCTGCTGGCGCGCGCCCTGTGCAGCCCGGCGCACCTGCACGTCTGGGACGAGCCGCTGAACTTCATCGACGTGTTCAGCCGCGTGCAGCTGGAACAGCTGATTGAGGAATATCAGCCCACGATGCTGCTGGTGGAGCACGATGCACGCTTCCTGCAAAATATCGGCGCGCAGTGCGTGTCCCTTGGCGGAAAAAGCGGCGAAACCGGCCACGAAAACCGCCCCTGAAGGCGCTTCCGGCGCGGATAGATGATATAGAAACTTTGTTTTATCCGTGTACCCCTCCAAAATGGCTATTGACAAACCGAAAAACATGCGCTATCATGACATTGGTGGAACTGATTTGCCATCTCCGCCACGTCGCAAACGCAGGATTCCATGCAGTCATGCGTTTGCGGCGGTTTCCCCCTCCGGCTTGACCGGGCGGAGGCACGGAAAAATCCCGGCGGTGGCAAAAGAACAGATGACTTTCCGGCCAAATCCTATCGTGACTTGCCGATGTTGGCAAAGAACAAGAACGCGCAGATGTTGCACAGATTTCAGGAGGCGACATGTCATGAAAAAATGGGGACGTTTGCTGCTGGTGCTGCTGGCCGTGCTGGTGCTTGGGGGGGTGAAACCTGAGACGGCGATGGCGGTGAGTGAGAGCAAATCGCTGTCGACTGAGTATGCTCACTATAAGATTACGGTAAGTGATTTGACCATCAAGTGTGCTGGTGGTGATGACACCAGTGCTGGTATCTACTATGCGCACGCAAAAAAAAATGTAATACACAAATTTGTGTCAAATTCACTTAGTATCACTAGCTTTACTATAACGGATGATGGAAAATTAAATTTTTGGATTTCGTACAAGGTGTTTTGCAACCTGTGCAACAACAATATACCTAATTATAATTATACAACGTATGTCTGGGGAGCACTAGGGCCGTTTGAAAATCAGGCGACAGGTGGATGCGGCAGTAACAGCTTTTTCTATAAACGCAAAGTGCAAGATGTAATGGACGGAGACGACGTGGAATTTACACTGACCATCCAATCGCAGGACGATGCCACCATCCCCCACACACCGGGCGACTGGGAACCGAATTCCTGGGGCAATGCGATGTACAAAAAGTGTAAAGAATGCCAACAGCTGTTGGGAACGCATTACTACGGCAGTGATTGCGAACGGTATCTGGATACCTATGTAGAAGCAAAAGCAGCGACCTGCGTTTCGACTGGCAATCGTGCATACTACCAGTGTTCCATCTGCAAGCGGTACTACAAAAGCGATAAAAAGACACGGACGACGGTAGAAGCTGAGACGACGGCTGTTGATTCGACCAAGCATACCGGCACGCTGGGCGACTGGCAGTCGGATGCAGCGAACACGAAGCACTGGAAGGAGTACTCCTGCTGCAGCGAAAAGGTGAACGAAGCCGCGCACAGCAGCACGGGCGACAACGTGGCTACCTGCCAGAA
>CAZGKQ010000215.1:1240-2852 GCA_964526125.1 uncultured Faecalibacterium sp. | reverse complement strand
TTTCGCCCTCACGGGTTCCCCCAACCAGCTCGCGCTCGCAGAGCCGCGGCGCCACACAAACCCCAGCAGCATCGAAGTCGAAACGAACTTCCATCCCCCAATGAGAAAGGAAGCAAAACATGCAAAAAAACGCAGAAATTCCCCCAACCAGCAGCGCCATCCTGCTCCTGTCCACGCCGCAGGAAGCAATGACCGCACTGACCGAAGCGTTATCCGCCCGTTCTGTGGCCGTCAGCGAATTGCCGTGGCGACGGGAATTCCGCCAATGGCAAAGCTGGCTGGATGCCGCCCGAACAGAATTCGCCCGACTGCACCGGCAATCCGCGCAGGTGTATGCGATGGGCGTGGGACTGGGCGGCGCTCTGGCGCTGATGCTCGCCGAGGAGAACGACCCGGAAGCTATCGTGACTGTCGATACGCCGCTGAAAAGCCCAATACCGGGGGAAAACGCCCCGGAGACGTGCTTCACCGCCACGGTGGAAAAGCACCTCCTGCGCGAGGCACGCGAAAACCTCTGCGCCATTACCTGCCCGGTGCTGTGCGTGCATCGGGCGGCGTGGGCGGAGAGCGCCGACATCATCCTCGCGGCCACGCAGAGCCATCAAAAGGCACGCCTTCGCCTGAATGCGCCGCTGACGGCGGAAAATGCTCCCAGCGTGGCGGAAAAAATCCGGCAGTTTCTTGAAAAAACGATGGCCAATGAAAAAAGCTGCTGAATACACGCTCAGCAGCTGAAAAAATGATCAAATTGCGGCAGCCTTCCGAATCATCGCCAGCGTGTCCGCCATCGCCAACCGATAGTCCCTTCTGCCGAAACCGTGCCCGGCTCCCTGCAGAATGCGTAACGTGGCATCCGGGAACAGCCGCTGCGCCCTTTCCAGATAAGGCACGGGAATCAGCGGATCCCGGTCGCCATGTACCAGCAGCACCGGATTTTCAAACGTGGGCATGAACGACCACGGATCCACCTTCGCCGCAATGCGGTCATAATCGGGGCAAAGCGGAATGCCAAACACGCGGTGATCGCCATTCGCCAGCCGCCGCCGGGAATCCTCCGGAATGACCAGCGCCGGAAACCACAGGATCAGGCCGCGACAGGCGGAAGGGAGACGTTCGGCGGTTAAAATGCTGACCATGCCGCCCTGACTTTCGCCCATCAGGAAGATGTTTGAGGTGTCCACGTCCTCCTGCGTCTGCACACGGGCAATGACGGTCTGTAAATCGGTGATTTCCGTTTCCAGCGTCATCATGTCGGATAGCTTGCCGCCGCTGGTGGTGCGCAATCCACCGCCGCAGAAGTCGAACAGAAAGCAGTGAATGCCGGCGGAAGCAAAGTCGCGGCCACGGTTGAGCAAATCGGCGAAACAGCCGTTGAAGCCGTGGGAAAGAATGACCGCCGGGCGACGACCGGGGGCGTGCGCTGGAAAATGAACGCCGCGAATGACCAGCCCGTCCGGACGGCGCAGCGCAAAGGGGATTCCGCTGGGGCGAAGCATGGAAAGACCTCCTTCCGCGAGGGGGATTTATTGCCGAATGTAGCGCACATCGCACACCGGCTCGCCGCCGATTTTGTAGGCGAACTGATCCTGCGTGCGGCGGAAACCGTGTTTGG
>CAZGKQ010000215.1:0-1140 GCA_964526125.1 uncultured Faecalibacterium sp. | reverse complement strand
AGAATTACTTGATTTCGCACTCGCCGCCAACTTCCTTCAGCTGAGCAGCCAGCTTGTCGGCGTCTTCCTTGGACAGACCTTCCTTGACGGTCTTCGGGCCGTTGGCAACAGCCTCGACGAAGTCCTTGGCTTCCTTCAGGCCCAGGCCGCACACTTCGCGGACGACCTTCAGCACCTTCAGCTTCGCAGAAGCGTCGAAGCCCTTCAGCACCACGTCGAACTCGGTCTTCTCTTCCTCAGCGGCAGCAGCAGCGCCGGGAACAGCAACAGCAACAGCGGTCGCAGCAGCGGACACGCCGAACTTTTCTTCCATAGCCTTGACCAGATCGGCCAGCTCCAGCACCGTCATAGACTCGACGGCGGCAATGATCTCCTCATGAGTCATGTTGATTCAGCCTCCTATTTCGGTTGATTTCAAATGTAAGTGTTTCGTGTCAAAACCTGCGGCAGGGGAGGGGAAGCTCCTCTTACGCAGCGGCGCGGAGAAATCCGGGGATTATTCCTCGCCGTTCTTCTGCTTGCGGATGGCATCCACCACGCGGACGAAGCTCGCCACGGTGTTGGTCATGCAGCCAAGCAGCTTGGCCAGCAGCACTTCGCGGCTGGGCAGGTTGGCCAGATGCTTCACAGCAGCCACATCCAGGGTTTCCGTACCCAGCAGGCCGCCGGTGATCTTCAGGCTTTCCAGCTTGTTCTTTTCGATGTAATCATTGACGACCTTCGGGCCGGACACCGCGTCCTTCATGGAGAACACGAAAGCGTTCGGACCATTGAGCAGATCGTCCAGATTGTTGATGCCGACCTCGTGGAACGCACGCAGAACCAGACGGTTCTTCAGCACGCAGTAGGCAACTTCCTGCTCACGGCACTGCTTGCGGATCTCAGTCACCTGCTCCACCGTCAGTCCGCTGTAGCTGCAAATCACCACAGACTGGGCATTCTTCAGCTTTTCGACGATGTCAGCAACTGCTGCCACCTTCTCCGGCTTTACATCATGATGCACCTTGCTCATTCTTCTTGCACCTCCTTAACGGTTTGGGAGTAAAAGAAAACCCTTGCAACAGGTGCAAGGGATGAGCAGTTTCATGCTATATCCATCACACCTCGGCAGGCGGAGCGAACTCCTTTACATCCTTGCGG
>CAZGKQ010000214.1:0-2864 GCA_964526125.1 uncultured Faecalibacterium sp. | reverse complement strand
ATGGTGCTTATTTTTCCGATTTTTCCGAACGGCGCAAAAAAAGAATTTATCCACACTTTATCCACTTTTCATCCCCAGCTCATCCACAGCGGCGCTCCTTTTTCCACAGCCGCCTCCCACCTTGTCCGTCCATTGGGGGCGCTTTTGTTCTCCCTGTCCTTCGCGGCGCAGAGACTGGCCAGAAGCGACAATCGCCAAAGATACTTTATTCATTAAAACCGCATAATTATTCATCTTTTTCGGCTTTTCGACCCCTTTTTCTGGTTATCCGCAGGATAATCCACAGGAAGACAAACAGGTGGACAACTTCTGTGGATAACCCTGTGGACAATGTGGATAAGTCCGTGAATACCGCGTTTTATCAAGCTTTTTTCAGCAAAAATCCCTGTGGATAAGGCTGTGGAAACCGGGGATAAATCCACAAGCTTGACCTTCTCTGACTATTTCGCATCCCTATGCATCGCATTCATCCAGAACCCGGAAGCGCTCCCAAAAGCATAAACATGCGCCATCTGACATGTCCGCTTGCTTCCAAACATACGTTAATCCCGTGGAGGTGGCCTGTTATGGCGCATAAATCGGACTTTTTCCGCCCTTTTTCCGTTCGTTTCCTTCCCCTGCTGACGGCGGCGGTGCTGCTGCTCGGCGCGTTCGTCGCCGTCCTCACAGCGACCAAAACGCCCCAAAAAACTGCCGACCCTTCTCCGGCGCCGACAGCGACCCCAGCGCCTGTGGGAGCGCTCGCCGGACGAACGATTCTCGTCGATCCGGGGCATGGCGGTTACGACGGCGGCGCACGATGCCGCGATTCCGGCCGGTGGGAGAAGGAGCTGAATCTGGCGGTGGCGATGGCGGTGGAAAAAGACCTGGCGGAACGCGGTGCAACCGTCCTGATGACGCGGCGGACAGATATGGATCTGTGCGACGAGACGCAGCCGGTGAACGTGACGAAAAAGCGGCAGGATATGCAGCGACGCGTGGCCATGGCAGTAGAGGGGCAGGCGGAGATGGTGCTGTCGATTCACATGAACGAATATCGGGTGCGCAGCGAATCCGGCCCACAGGTGTTTTATCGGGCTGGATGCGATGATGGACGGCTGCTGGCCGGGGTCATGCAGGAGGCGTTGATTTCCCATTTGCAGCCGAAGAAGGAGCGGCAGGCAATGGCCGGGGATTATTTTATCCTTCAGTTGGAGATTCCCTCCGTGCTGGTGGAATGCGGCTTTATTTCCAACAGCCAGGAGGAAGCGCTTCTGCTGACCCCGGACTATCAATCCCGGCTGGCCGTCGCCATTGGCGATGCGGTTCAGGAATATTTCCGCCTGGCACTGCCCTGAGGGGCTGCCGCATATCAAAAATCCCTGCTTCACCAATCAGTCGCCTGATGGAGGAAGCAGGGATTTTCTCAGAATATCCTTCTCTCAGTTTCAGTGGCAGCCCTTGCATTTGCTGCAATCGCCACCGCAGCTGCACGAAGAAACGCCATTTTTCCGATCCTTGACCATTTTCCAGATAATCGCGCCAACGACCAGCAGGACGATGCCGCCAACAATGATATTTGCCATAAATCAATGCCTTTCTTTTTGCGCGAAGGGGGAGGAAACCCAACGCGCTATGCCATCCACCGGGAGGAGGGACAGGCGATGCAGAAGCCCGTATCCTCCTCCCGTTTACAAAGAAGGAGAGGGAAATGGGAGTCAGAAGCACCGGTCAGGAGGCGTTTTTCAGCATCTTTCCGCTCAGGCTGAAACCTTCTGAGTCAGGTGATTCTCGTTGTAGGGGTTCTTGCGCACCAGCATGTAGCACAGGCCAGCCAGCAGCACAATGGCAATCGCCGTCGCCACCGTAAATCCGGCACCGGCAAACAGCAGACCAATCTGGTAAACGATCAGCGCCACCGCATAGGCAAAGCCACACTGATAGGCCACCGCGAACAGCGTCCACTTGGGATTGTTGAATTCGCGCTTCATCGCGCCAATGGCCGCGAAGCAGGGAGCGCAGAGCAGGTTGAAGATCATGAAGGCATACGCCGCCAGACGACCATGACCGTTGGAAGATTCGTTGAAGGCCGCTGCAATCGTACCGAGCGCTTCCGTCTTTTCCTCTGCGGTCATGTCTTCATCATCAACCACGTCCGCAGCATCATCCGCGCCATACAGCACGCCCAGCACGCCGACGACTTCTTCCTTGGCCACCAGACCCATCACCGTTGCCACGGTGGAGGGCATGTTGCCAAAGCCCAGGGGCTTGAAGACCACGCTGACCGGGTTGCCGATACGACCCAGAATAGAGTAGTCCATGTTGTCCACCGCGCCCCAGGAACCAGCAGCGCGATCCATTTCGGGGGCCAGTTCCGGCTCAGCCGGTTCTTCCGCATCCTCTTCCAGCGTACCGGCAGCCAGCGCTGCGTCGTAGTCCGCCTTGAGCTGTTCAAATTCGACGAGTTCTTCCTGATGAGCTTCCTGCGCCGCCGTCTGCACATCCGCCGCCGGAGCCCAACCATAGGAGCTGGCAAACCAGATGATGATGGAGGAGAGCAGAATCACTGTACCGGCACGCTTGACAAAGCTCCAGCCACGCTCCCACACGCTGTGGAAGATGTTGCGACCGGACGGGAGGTGATAGGCCGGCAGCTCCATGACGAAGGGAGCTGGATCACCGGCAAATGCCTTTGTCTTCTTCAGCATGATACCGGAAATGACGATGGCTGCCACGCCAATGAAGTAGGCTGACGTGCCAATCCAGGCGTTTCCACCAAACACCGCCGCCGCAATCAGGCCGATAATCGGCATTTTCGCACCGCAGGGGATGAAGGTGGTCGTCATGATGGTCATCTTGCGGTCGCGGTCACTCTCGATGGTACG
>CAZGKQ010000213.1:0-2878 GCA_964526125.1 uncultured Faecalibacterium sp. | reverse complement strand
AATTCCTGATAAACCGCCATGCGCAGCGTGTTTTCCGCCACAATGTCTTCGCGGCCATTGGCCTGTTCAATGGATTCCTGGCACTGCTTGATTTCACGCAGCACCACGGCATTTTCCTCTTCCTCCGTCAGGTCGGCGCGCTTGTCAATCGCTTTGTTTTTCAGCGCCGCCAGCAGCAGCGACAGCGCTTCCTTGCGCTCCTTCTGATGCTCCTTCATGGCCTGCATCATGGCTGCACGAACCGTTTCAATCTTTGACATTCCATTCACCCTTTCTGTGAGTTTTGCAGGAAGTATTATACTCCGCCCGGGGCTTTCTGTCCAGTGCGGAGAAGGAGGTTTTTTTCATGCTTTCCAAACGCGAAAAGCTGTTTTCTGCCGTTTCTGCCGTGAATGGCCTGATCTGCCCCAGCTGCCATCAGCGGCTTTTCCGCCGCAGAGACAATCTCTGCTGCGATCGTGGCCACCTGCTCAACGTCAACCGGCGCGGCTGCATCAATTTTCTTTCCACCCAGACGGATACGTTTTATGATGCCGCACTATTTTCCGCCCGAAAGGCCGTTTTTGATGCCGGTTGCTATCGCCCTGTCGCCGAAGCCATTGCCCGTCTGCTGCCTGACCGTCCGGCGAAGCTGCTGGATGTGGGCTGCGGAGAAGGGTGGTATCTGAATGAGCTGCTGACGGCACGACCCGACTGCTGCGGCGCCGGCATTGACATCAGCCGGGATGCCATTTTACAGGCCACCGACCACCCCTGCGAGGCACTCTGGTGCGTCGGAGATCTGCGCCGCCTTCCCTTTGCCGAGCACACCTTCGATGTCGTGCTGGACGTGCTGACTCCGGCCAATTACGCGGAATTCCGTCGGATACTTTCCCCGAACGGTGTGCTGATCAAGGTGTATCCGGGACAGGACTATTTGCAGGAGCTTCGCCTGGCACGCGGCCTGTCCCCCTATGCGGAAGGCGAGGTGGACGCATACCTCCGGGAGAAAACGCACCTTCTCCGGGAAGCGCATGTTCATCAGGCACTGCCCGTCACCCCAGCCCTCTGGGATGCCTTTGTGCGCATGACGCCGCTCAATCAGGATCTGACAGAGGACGAAAAGGCCGCCCTCTCCCGGCACGCTGCGCCCACCATCACGCTGGATCTGCATGTAGCGCTCTGCTCGTTCTGACGTGTCGCATTTGCCCGGCAATCAGTTTGCTACATCCGGCACATCCACACACACATCCATAAACGGATCGCCGTCGTGTGTCGTACTGTTGAGCATCTGCACATGCACCTTCTCCCCTTCCGGCCACACGCGGAGGGTCATTTCGTTGATGAATTCCACGTCGTCCATGCGCAGCGTCAGGCAGCCTTCCTTCATGCCATAAGCCGCTCGGAGGGGGCGCTGACGCTGGTCGCGCATGTTGTTCTCCACCGTGTCGCGCCAGATGGTGCGCCATGCACCACGTTCCGCCTCATACCAGACTTCGCCGGATTGGCTCGCCACGCGCAGAACGTCTCCTTCCATTACCAGTACCGGCTCCCTGCCCATCGCCTGGAAAACGGCTTTGAGCAGTTTCTCCGGCACGTTGCCCCCATCATCCTCCGGGACAGGACGCACATAGGTCAAATTCGCCGTCCGTTCCTTCAGCAGTGCCAGGCCTTCATCGTCTTCCGGCAGTGCCTGCGGCTGATACTGCGCCAGAATTTCGTCCCAGTAGGCCGCCATCACCTCGCCTGTGTTGTCCGTGATGCAGTTGGCCACCAGCAGCGATTGCGTCTGCGGATGAACAATACAGAACTGGCCATACATGCCATCCGCGCGGAAGGCCTCATGGCGGCACATCCACATCTGATAGCCATAGCCCTGCGCCCAGTCGTTGTTCGGGTCATCACCATTGTCAATCTGCTTATGCGAGGCCGCCTGAATGTAGGCCGCCGGGACAAGCTGCTGTCCTTCCCACTGGCCGTTTTGCAGCATCAGCTGCCCCAGACGCGCCATGTCCGCCGGATGCAGCGAGAAACCGAATCCACCGGTGCAGATGTCGTTGCCGTCACGCTGCCAGCGCGTCCCCTGAATGCCCATGGGCGTCAGCAGCTTCTGTTGCAGATAATCCTCCAGATCAATTCCCTTTTTCTTCAGCACAGCTGACAGCACATACGTCGCCGCCGTGTTGTAGCGGAACACCTGTCCCGGCTGTTCCTGAAACGGCTCCTTCATCAGCGCCGCCGTCATGTCCTGCCATGCATTTTCCTGATGGAACGGCTCATTGGGCTGACCGGTAGACATCGTCAGCAGATGGCGAATCGTCAGCGCGGACAGCTCCGGCGACTGCGGAATCTTCTCCGCCTTCTCCGGGAAAATGTCCACAATGCGTTCATCCAGCGACAGAAGCCCTTCCCCTTCAGCAATGCCGATCGCCATCGCCGTAAAGGTCTTGCTGAATGAATAGACCGTGCGCAGCTGGTCGGATGTATACGGCGACCAGTAGGCTTCCGCCAGCAGCTTGCCATGGCGCAGCACCATCATGCTGACCACATCTACCTTCTTTTCGCGCAGCCGATCCAGCATCCTGACGATGCAGCGCGGATTCAATCCTTCCTGCTCCGGACGAACCGTTTCCCATGTCACGCCATCAGTTCTGTTCATCTCGTTGTTTCCTCCTTTTTCGTTTTCCAGAAAACCAAATTTCATATCAAGCGCCATTTTCTCCATCACCGGCTGTGGCACCTCTATCACGCCAAAGCGCCACAATAGCGGATAAATGTACGAAACGCCGCGAATATCCCCCAGCGCCTTGGGACGATCGACACAGCGCTGCCGTCGCGCGTTGGCAAAAGCCATGCGAATGCTGCTCCACGCGAGGGTTTTGCTCATTTTCCGGCGGTC